>CAZOWH010000039.1:0-12087 GCA_964583425.1 uncultured Lachnospiraceae bacterium | reverse complement strand
GGCGTATTTCTTGGTCTCCAACGGTATCCAAGAGATCCGTGAAAACGGCTTTGGCCGGGAAAACATCCCCGCCATGATGGCGGCAGTGGTGGCAGTTTCCGTGCCGCTGATCGTGCTCTTTCTCATCTTCCGCAAAAAGATCATGGAGGGTGTTGCGAGAGGAGGTATGAAGGGATGAGAGCTACTCTGCGCATGCTTTCGCTGCTCCTTGCTGCGGTACTGTTTTTACCGTTGCTGACAGCCTGCCACGGCAAAAAGGGGCTTGAGGTCTTTGAAATGCCGAGCGCTTTTGACACCGACAAGCAGTATGAGATCACCTTTTGGGCAAAAAGCGATACCAACATCACGCAGACACGCATCTACCAACAGGCAATTGCGGATTTCCAAGCGCTTTACCCCAACATTACCGTCACGCTGCAGATCTACACCGACTACGGCAAGATCTACAATGACGTGATCACCAATATCTCCACGGGCACAACGCCCAATGTCTGCATCACCTACCCCGACCACATTGCCACCTATCTTTCGGGCATCAATACCGTAGTGCCGCTTGATGGCTTGATGGCGGATACCAAATACGGTCTTGGCGGCAGCGAGCTCCGCTATGACGGACCCACCGCCGATGAGATCATTCCGAAATTCCTTGCCGAGGGCACCATTGACGGCACGAAGTATGCCCTGCCCTATATGCGCTCTACCGAGGCATGCTACATCAATAAGACCTATGTCGAACAGCTGGGCTACACGCTGCCCGAGGTGCTGACATGGGACTTTATCTTTGAGGTGGCGGAGGCGGCAATGGCAAAGGATGCGGACGGCAACTATACGGTAAACGGACAAAAGGTGATGATCCCCTTTATTTATAAGTCGACCGACAATATGATGATCCAGATGCTAAAGCAAAAGGGGGCGGCATATTCGACCGACGAGGGTGACGTTTTGCTCTTTAACGACACCACCAAGGAGCTGCTTTCCACGGTTGCCGCCCATACCGAATCGGGCGCCTTCTCCACCTTTAAGATCTCGGGCTACCCCGGCAACTTTCTCAACGCAGGACAATGCATTTTCGCCATCGACTCCACCGCGGGCGCGACCTGGATGGGCACCGACGCCCCCCTCTCTGATATCAGCGAGGATAAGCTGGTAGATTTTGAGACCGCTGTGATGGCAATTCCGCAATTTGACACCGAAAGCCCGCAAATGATCTCACAGGGTCCCTCTGTTTGTGTATTTAACAAGGCTGACCCGCAGGAGGTTCTTGCCTCCTGGCTTTTTGCGCAGTATCTACTGACCAATGAGGTACAGATCGCCTATGCCAAGACAGAGGGCTATGTGCCTGTGACCTCAAAGGCACAGAACAGCGACATTTACACCGACTACCTCTCCCGCGCAGGTGAGGACAACGACCTTTATTACGATGTTAAGATCAAGGCGTCGAGGCTTTTGCTTGAAAATACCGACCGTACCTTTGTGACCCCCGTTTTTAACGGCTCGGCATCCCTGCGCAACGCGGCGGGACAGCTGATAGAAAACGTAACAAAATCGGTACGTCGAGGGGAAACGATAGACGATGCCTACTACAAGACCCTGTTTGAGGATGTGACCTCGCTGTATCGCCTTGACCAAGGCGAGCTGGTCAGCGGCGGAAAGCAGGATCTTGGCAAGCTGCCCACCATGTCGGTGGTGCTGCTGGTCACTTTAGGGGTAACATGGACATTGATCGGCGTGTATGGCGTGCGAAAGCTGATAAAAAAGCGAAAATTTGGTCATACTGCTTGACTTCACTGTGTGTTTGGTGTATAATGTGACCGAAAATAATGGATATCCATTATTAAAAATAACAAAAGGAGAACACTATTATGAAAAGACTTGTGCTTGTCGTTTTGGCAGTCATCCTCGCATTCGGTTGCTTTGGCTGCGCAAAGGAGGACATCAACAAGAAATCCGAGGGCGTTATGACCTATGCACAGTATGACGCCGCAGCACTTGAATCGAAGGTCACCATTGAGGCCTACGTTCAGGCAAAGCAGAGTTGGTGGGAGCAGGACGGCCAGGGTAAGGCCACCCTTTACACTCAGGACGGCGAGGGCGCTTACTTCATCTACGAGCTCCCCTGCACCAAGGCTCAGTACGATTCCATGACCATCGGTACCAAGATCAAGGTCACGGGCACCAAGACCGCTTGGTCGGGCGAGGTTGAGATCGTTGATGCTACATTCGAGATCCTTGAGGGCAACTACGTTGCCACCGCCAAGGATGTAACCTCCCTGCTTGCCTCCGAGGATCTGATCAAAAGCCAGAACATGTTCGTTTCCTTCAAGGGCATGACTGTTGAGGCTTCCAAGGATGCGGATGGCAATGACGTTGCATTCCTTTACAAGTGGAACGGCTCCGGTCAGGACGGCGACGACCTTTACTTCAACGTATCGGTTGATGGCAAGACCTACACCTTCACGGTTGAAAGCTACCTCTGCGATAAGAACTCCGATGTTTACGCTGCCGTAAAGGCGCTGAAGATCGGCGACAAGATCGATATGGAGGGCTTCCTTTACTGGTACGAGGGCGTAAATCCCCACATCACCTCTGTAAAGGCTGCACAATAATCTAAGAAACAAAAAACCGCCGTGTCACGCGTGACACGGCGGTTTTTTTGCCCCATAAGGAAGTTAAATGTCGTATTTTGCCAGGATCTCGGCAGGCGATTTTTTCAGCAGCAGAAGGATCGGCAGTGTACCGCAGAAGAGCGATACGGCTACCAATACCACCAGCACCGCAAGCGCCAGCCACACGGGATAGAAGAAGATCTCCTCGATCAAGGGCGAAAGCCCAAGACATGCCCAAAGGAAGCCGCTGGTGAGAAGATAGCCCACAAACACCGTCATAACGGTGAGGACAAGCGCCTCCACAAAGAAGCGGAAGACAAGATTGCGGCGCGAAACGCCGATGGCACGCCAGATACCGACCTCCTTCACGCGGTTCATCAGCGAGGAGCGCATGATGAAATACATGCAAACGCTCATCACCACAAGCACCACCGCCATGGCGATCAAGCCCGCTAAGATCTCGGTAGCAATGCTGCCGATCCGCTCCTCAAACACGGCGTTTGGCGTCAAGATGGCGGGGAGATAGTCCTTACCCGTGCTAATGTCACCGAAATTTTGATAGAGCCACTGCTCGGTTTTTTCGGGATCGGTGGAGTGAATGACAGTATACAGATAGGAGAAGTAAGTCACACTGTCGTAGCTGATGAAAACATCGGCATCCGCATATACAGTCTTTGCCTCGCCCTTGCCTATGTCCTCCTCCATCTGCAGCGTAACGCTTGTTGTTTCTCCGTACTGTCTTGATGCCGCAATGTAATCTGCCTTTGAAAGCAGGTACACGGCATTGCCGCTCGGAAAATACATATAGTCACGCATATAAAAGAGATCCTCGTAGTACAGCTCATATTGCTTTAGAAGCGATATGTAATCGGGCAGGCTTGGCTTTGCCTCCAAAAGCTCGGCAGCCGTTGGGTATCTGCCATAGAGCTCCTTATATTTCTCGGCAAGGAACAGCTCCTCGCCCTCGTTTATGAGGCTATATTTCATATCCTCAATGCCCATCTCGCAGAGGATAAAGAGATCAAGATCGTTTTTATCAAAGAAATAGCGATCACAAAGAAACTCATCAAAATACTCGTAATAATACGCAAGGTATGCATAGACATGCTTTAGCTGTGCCTCCTCCCTTGCGGCGGTATACGCCGCGGAGGTGGGGTCAAGCGTGGGGTTTTCTGCCTTGACAATGGCATCAATATATGCATCCGAGCTATCCCTTTTAATAGCATTTGCCGTCAGCCAAAGGGGGTAGGAAACATAATTTCTGCGCACCTCGCTCACCTGCAGCACCCTGCCGTTTACCGTAACGGTGGGCTCGGTATAGTCGAGCGCCGTGCTGTTGATGGCTACCACTGCCTCCCCTTCGCTCAGGGTAAGTCCAAGGTCGCTGCCAAGCTTTATATTGCCCGTGATGCTGTCCAGCACGTAGCGCGCCATCGAAAGCTCGCTGAAATAGACAGCCGTTTCGTTTGACTCCACCACGCCCGCAATATGCAAATTTTTATTATTGATGGTAAAGGTGCTGCATACCAGCCCCAAAAGATCCGCATATTCGCGAACGTACCCGAGCGGCGAATTTTCAAGCAGTGCATCTGCCACGGCGGTGGTGATCAGCATCTCATCCTCGGCAATATCACCCTTGCCTGCCACCACGGTCTTGCCTGCGGCAAGGCGCGCATCGAGATGCACGACGTTGGTCTCGTAGCCCGAAACATACTGATCTGTGGCAAAGGTCTCAAAATTGCCGGGATAAAACCATACACGGTCATCCCCGTCGGGGTACTGAGCGGAAAGCCGCACACTGTCAATACCGCTTTCCTCCTCGGTAGCGGCGTTCAGGCGCGCTGAAACCGCGCCATCGAGCGTGTATACATAAAATACATTGTGATTGTACGAATCACTCGCATTGAGCAAGGCACCAAAGGCGGTGCCAAACACCGCACTCATCATCACAAGTGCTGCGGCAAAGAGGCAAAGGCACCCAACCAGCACCTTTTTTCCTCTCTTGTTCTTTTTAAAGTTGGCGCGAAAGCCGCTCGCGACCGAGGAAAGAAAGGTAAACAGCCTGCCGTGGCGTGTGCCCGAAACGGGGGGCAGCTCCGACATATCAATGCTCTGATCGGTATTCGCGGCGCGCTCCTTGGTCTCAAAAACGCCCTCACGGAGCCGCATTTCGCCCGTGCCGTCGAGCACCTGTATACCTGTGGTATCAAAGCGACAATAAAGCTTACCGCCGTAATTTACAAGCTTGATCTTCACGGGCACCTCGGGCAGCTCGCCGTAATACTCGATCTCGGCACCGTCGCCCGCAAAAGCGGTCTTTTCCAGCTCACCGAGATAAATTTCGTTCTTGTCGCGCGCGATATAACCGTTTGCGCCCGTATTTTCACGCACACTCACTACCGCACCATCCGAAAGCTCGATCACGGTATCGCAGTAATAATCCACTAAATTTGCCTCGTGCGTGACAAGCAGCACCAAATGATCCTTTGATATCTTTTTCAAAAGATCCATGATCATTACGGTATTTGCCTCGTCCAGATTACCCGTCGGCTCATCTGCCAAGATGATGCGCGGATTTTTAACGATGGCGCGCGCGATCGCCACGCGCTGCTGCTGACCGCCCGAAAGGGTATCGGGCGTGCGCTTTTCGTACTTCTCCATATCCACATTCCGAAGCGCCGCGCGCACACGCCGTGCGATCTCCTCCTCATCGGTCATGCCGCAAAGGCGGAGCGCCGCCGCCACGTTGGCAAAGCAGCTTTCCTGTGGGTGGAGGTTATAGTTTTGGAAGATATAGCCGATATAGCGGTTACGCGTGGTATCGGTATCGGTGCCGATATCGTTGCCGTCAACGGTGATCACACCGCTATCAAAGCGGTCAAGACCGCCGATGACGTTTAACAGCGTGGTTTTGCCGCAGCCGCTTTTGCCGAACACGGCAACCATGCCGCGCTCGGGCAACGAGAGGGTGATATCATTGATCACGTGTATCTCGGTGGAGGTACCCTTGCCGAAATATTTATTCAGTTTTTTCAGCTCGATCATGCTGCGGCACCTCCTCTCAGGGATTTTTTCACGCTCTCGCCGAACAGGCGACGCACCTGCATATAGGTAATGCGAAGGATAAGCAGAAGCACGCCCACAAAGATGAGCATATACTGCCAAGCGTAAAGATAGACGAAATATTCATTGAATTTCGGCGTAGTAAAGATCAGGACTGCGGTCAGCGCCACAAGCAGATATGCGGGAATAAGTGAGAGGAGCATACGCACATACATCGCAATGCGGATCACGCGCACCGAAATACCCATCGAGCGCATGATCGCCATATCGCCGCCAAAGGCGGCAAGCGCGCGACCCGAGCAAAGGTTGATAAAGAACGCGAGAAACAGAATCGCCATGATCCAAACGCCGCCAAGGGCGAGAGAAAGCAGAACCGTTACCACAGTGGTGGAAGCATCGGGCGTGTAAACGGTATCCGAGGGCACGGCAATATAGCCCGCCGCCGAGATCAGGTCTGCCGCCGCCGCAGCAGCCTTATCATCGGCATAAAAGAGCGAGAATTGCCCGTAGCTTTCGGCAAGCACCTCCTCCGCTATTGCACGCACCACCGCGGGGCTGATCATCACATCGGTCTCGCCGTAATCCATATACCACTCACCGACATATTCGGGGGGCGAGGCAGGACCCTTCTGCGCCAGCTCGGCATCAGTAAAGCTCTTGCTGAAATTAAGCACCTCGGCAGGACCGTACATGGTGTACTCGCGGTGGAGCACATTTATATTCACGGTGGTGACAGCATCGGGGTGAGAGAGAAGATAAGCATGGTAGCTTGCATCGCTTAAATAGATCTTTCCCTCCTCCACCTCATGGAAAACATAAAAATCGGAATAGGAATAGGTGTGGGCGCCACTATCCCCCGTTACCGTAACGCTGATATCCACCTCGGAATTGTAGCGCAGATAGCGCACAGCCGTCAGCGTGCGGAAGCCCTCAGCGGTAAACAGTGCCTTTGGCTTGAGATTGTTGTCATAATAATATTTCACGCCCGTTACCGTAAGCGTCACGCCGCAGTACACGATCCGTGAGGTCTCTACGCTCTTGCTGCCAAACACGGGGCGCCAGGAGATGGGCAAATACAAAAACACCTCGTTTTCCGCGGTGGGGTATCTACCGATAATATCGGTGCCGAAGTCTGCAGCATAGACGCAATCAAAGGAAAGCGTGCGCATATCGTCCCCATACTCGATCAGCATGCTGTAGCTGCCCTCGTCAAGCAAGCCGTCATAGCGCAGGTAGCTTTGGGCGCCGCTCTCGGCAGCCAGTCGCTCGACCTCCGCCGTGCTTGGCACACTGCCATCCCGCGTGGTGACCACCACACGCCCCTCGATGGGTGTAAACATGTAGCTTGGCTCAAAGAGCTCCATGGCACCACCGCACAGCGCGGTGACCAAAAAGATGCCAAGCGTGCCGAGGATCATCAAAAGGCAGAGAAAAAGCGAAAGCCTTGGCTTTGCCGTAAATATGGCTTTGCCCAGTGAAAATCCCTTTTTAATGAGCGAAAAACGCGCAACGGGTGCCTCTTTTTGCGCCGTCTTGGGGGCAACGGGCGCAGGTGGCGTGATCGTATGGTCGGATTCTATCGCGCCGTCAAAAATGCGGATGTGGCGCGTGGCACAGTCGGCAAACTGCTCGAAGTTGTGTGTGACCACGATCACAAGCTTATCGCGAGAGACCTCGCACAGCAGTGCCACGATCTCGGCAGAGGTGACGCTGTCAAGGTTGCCCGTCGGCTCGTCGGCAAGGATAATGGGGCTATCCTTGGCAAGCGCACGGGCAATGACGGTACGCTGCTTCTGACCGCCCGAGAGCTTACTGCCCTTGTGCTTTATATGCGACGTGAGTCCCACACGCTCAATGAGCTCCAAGGCTCGCTTGCGGCGCTCCCCGGCATCCTCGATGTGCATCAGTGCCAGCTCTACATTTTGCAGGACAGTGAAGCTATCGATAATATTGTAATCCTGAAAAATAAAGGAAATGTACTGCTCGCGATAGGTCTCCCAATCCGATTGCAGGTAATGCGATGTGGGCTCACCCTCAATTAAGAGCTCACCCTCCTCATAAGTGTCCATACCGCTGATGACATTCAAAAGCGTGGACTTGCCCGAGCCCGATTTGCCCGTAACAGCCACAAACTCGCCGCGCTCAAACGAGAGATTTACCCCACGCACGCCCACGGCAACATTCCCCTCGGAAACATAGATCTTTCCGATGTCTTTTAAAGTCAGTAAAGCCATGTTTTTTCCTTTCTCAAATTTTCGGCAGTTCGCCGTATATTGTCATTGTAACAGAAGATACCGAGTGTGTCAATAAAAATGAATGTATTTCATCATTATATATAGCAGTGATAAATACGGCGGCAAAGCAGGAAATATGATTGGGGGTATCACGCCTTTCCGTCACAGTTAAAATATAACTACCAAAGAGGATTATACTATATTTTTAACTCATTGTCAATATTTTTAGTTAAAAATGCTATAATGCTTTTAAAGAGGTGAGAAACATGACGATCGGCGAAAAAATCAGAAATGCCCGCGAGGATATGGACCTACTGCAATCCGATATGGCAAAGCTCATTCCGATGAATCAATCCAACTATTCCAAGATCGAGCGCAATGTGCAGGAGCCGAGCATGGAGCAGTTGCGCCGTATTTGCCAGATCCTAAAATTAGACCCCCGCTATCTGCTCTCTCTTGAAGAATTTGAATTTATCTCCGCCTCCGATCTGGCATTGCTTGCCGACACCAAAAGGTTTATCAAGGAGCATCAAGCATAAAAGGCTGCCTCAAAGCGAAATTTGAGGTAGCCTTTTTTCATATAGACAAGCTGAAAGCGCCGTAATGCTATTCGGTCTTCATCAGATCCGAGAGAGACACACTGTCAAGATACTCGCCGATGATATCGTGCAATCTGGTCCACATGGGCAGCGTGCGGCACTCGGCGCGCTTTTCACAAGGTGCTGCACCGCATTCGAGGCAGGAAACAGGCGCGAGATTGCCCTCAGTGAGGCGCAGGATCTCACCCACTTTGTATGCCTCGGGCTTGCGTGTCAGACGATAGCCGCCGCCCTTGCCCTGCACGCCCTCTACAATGCCGTTTTGCGTGAGAACAGGCAGGATACGCTCGAGATATTTGAGGGAAATGCCCTGTCTTTCGGCAATTTTTTTCATGGCGATATACCCTTCACTGCCGTTTTCGGCAAGGTCTATCATCACACGTAACGCATATCTGCCTCTTGTTGAAATGATCATGCTTTATCCTCCCTTAGCTGTCTGTCGATCTCCTCTGCATAGCGCACCGACTCCATGGCATCCTTGGCATAAAAATCTGCCCCGATGGCGGCGGCATATTCCTTGGTCAGCACCGCGCCGCCAACCACCACACGGCACCAAGGCGCCTGCAGGCGCAGCTGACGGATGGTCTCCTCCATGGCGGGCACGGTGGTGGTCATCAGTGCCGAAAGCCCTACAAGCGGCGCGTGCCGGCGCACGGTCTCCTCCACCACGCGCTCGGGCGCGACATCACGCCCAAGGTCGGTGACGGCAAAGCCGTAGTTTTCCAGCAGCAGCTTCACGATATTTTTGCCAATATCGTGAATATCCCCCTGAACGGTAGCGATTACAAAGGCACACTTATCGGCAGCACCCGAGCCTTGCATCCGTGCCTTGATCTCCTCAAAGGCAGATTTTGCCGCCTCTGCGCTCATCAAAAGCTGGGGCAGATACACAGTCTTTTGCTCAAAGCCAACACCCACGGTATTGAGCGCGGGAATGATCTCCTCCTGCACAATGGAAAGCGGCGGTGTGCTTTGCAGCAGCTCTCTTGTCAGCAGCGCCGCGCGATCCTTTAAGCCCTTGATCACTGCATGCTGCAACGCGGTGCCGCCCACGGCATTTTGCGCACCGTTCACCGCCTTTTCGGGGATTGCCACGGGGGTAGCTTGCGGTACCGTCTCGGCAAACGCAATATACTCGGCACAGTTTTCATCCAGCCCCCGCAGTGCGCGATAAGCAAAATAGGTCTTCATCATTTCAGCGGAATAGGGATTCATGATCGCCGCCGAAAGCCCCTGCCCCAGCGCCATGGCAAAGAAGGTGCCGTTGATCATATCCCTTGCGGGTAAGCCGAAGGACACATTCGACACACCAAGCGAGGTGTGACAGCCAAGCTCATGGCGAATGAGGTATACCGCGCGCAGGGTCTCGCAGGCGGCGGTATGATCGGCACTGACAGTAAGCGCGAGCGGATCGAAAACAAGATCCTTTTTATCAATACCGTATTTTGCCGCCGTGGCAAGAATGCGCCGCGCGATCTCTACGCGCTCCTCGGCACGGGCGGGAATGCCGCGCTCATCAAGCGTAAGTGCCACCACAAGACCGCCGTATTTTTTTGCAAGCGGGAAAACCGCCTCCATGCTCTCCTTTTTGCCGTTTACCGAATTGATCATTGCCTTGCCGTTGTAACGGCGCAGCGCCCGCTCCATTGCAACGGGATCAGAGGTATCGATCTGCAGCGGCAGGTTGATGATCGCCTGCAGCTCGGTGACCGCATCGGTCAGCATCCTTGCTTCGTCAATTTCGGGCAGACCCACATTGACATCAAGGATATGCACGCCCTTTTCCTCCTGTGCAATACCCTCTTTTAAAATATAATCCATGTCACCCGCCTTCAGCGCCTCCTTAAAGCGCTTCTTGCCCGTGGGATTGATGCGCTCACCGATCAGCACGGGCGCATCGTCAAATACAACGGCATGGGTGTAGGAGGAAACGCAGGTGATATTCTTTTTGGCGAGGGGCACAGGCGCAATGGCAGCCGTTTTCTCCACCAACGCCCCGAGATATGCGGGGGTCGTGCCGCAGCAGCCGCCCGCCGCACGCACACCGCGGCGCAGCAGCGCCGCCACATCATCGGCAAAATCCCCCGGCAAAACATCGTATACCGTTTTGCCGTTCATTGCCTTCGGGAGACCCGCGTTGGGCTTCAGCAGCACGGGCACGGAGGCATATTTCAAATATTCCTCCACCACGCCGCCAAGCGCCCCGGGACCGAGGGAGCAGTTGACACCGATCACATCGGCGCCCATGCCCTCCAGCATGGCAACCATGGCGGCAGGTGAGGCACCCGTCATCAGCTTGCCGTCCGCGCCGTAGGCGTTTGAGACAAACACGGGCAGCTCGCTGTTTTCCTTTGCCGCCAGCAGAGCCGCCTTGGTCTCGTAGCTGTCATTCATGGTCTCGATAAAAATAAGATCAACGCCGTATTTTACGCCAAGCCTTACGGTTTCGGCAAAAGCCGCCACGGCATCCTCAAAATCAAAGTCGCCCAAGGGCTTCAGCATGCGCCCCGTGGGGCCGATATCCAGGGCTACCCATTTGGGTTGAGCACCCGTCGATCGGTCGACCGCCGCGCGCGCGTTTGCCACGGCGGCTTTTACGATCTCCTCAAGCTCCTCGGCAGAAAATTTTAAGCGATTGGCACCGAAGGTGTTGGTATTGACCACATGGCTGCCCGCGTTAAAATAATCGGTATGGATACGCGTAACGGTATCGGCGTGCGTGAGATTCCAGCGCTCGGGCAGCTCGCCGGGGGCGAGCCCCGCCTCCTGCAAAAGCGTGCCCATGCCGCCGTCAAGATATAAAAGATGGTCCTTCAGATATTCGGTAATTTTCATATATACTACTCCTGCCCCGCAATACCGATGATGGCAGTCACCGATTTTGAGGGGGACATTAACAAACTTTGATTGAGTGACAAGCCGATCCTGCGTGCGGGATCAAGCACGGCAAAGATCCTTTCCTGCAGATCGAGCGGCAGATCCCCATAGCCGGGGCTGAAGCGCGGACGGGTGCTAAGCCCCTCCCCCATTTTTTCAGCCGTGATCTCGCGGTTAAAGACATCGCAAAGCGCCTCGATGCGCTCCGCACCGATGGCTTGCAGCAAAAGCGCCTTGGTGGGGGAAAGCCTACCGTATTTGGCGATCAGACGGTCAAGCTCGAGCCCTACGGTGGCGGCAAATACCACGATCTGCGCACATCCAGCCAAATTTCTCGCGAGCGCCGCAGAGGTAACGGCAGTAAAGCCAAGGTCAACCGCACCATCACGGTGGGTGATATCAAACACCCGATAGCAGACCTTATAGCAAAGCTTACCGAGGATCTCCGCCAAGCATTCCTCCAAAAGGGGAAGCAGGTCGGGCGCATCGCCGCGCACACCCGCATAGCGCAGGATCTCGCGCCGATCCACGGGCGGTGCCTCATATGCCTTTACATAAACCGTATGCATCAGCCGAGGATATCCGACAAATTCGCTTGAATTGCCGCCGCCACATCGGGCTTATTCATGGAATACACGTGCACATTTTTGATGCCGTTGGCAAACAGATCGATGATCTGATCGGTGGCGTAGGCAATGCCTGCCTGCT
>CAZOWH010000038.1:11542-12938 GCA_964583425.1 uncultured Lachnospiraceae bacterium | reverse complement strand
TTGAGATCGGGTGCGGCAAGGGCAATTTTGCCTGCGGCATGGCAGCGGCACACCCCGAGATCAATCTCATTGCCATGGAAAGAGTAGCAGACGTGGCGGTTTTGGCACTGGAAAAGGCAGAGCGCGCAAGAGATGAGCGCCCCGACAATCTGCGCTTTCTCATTGGAAACGCCGAAAGCCTCACGGAGTGGTTCCCCGCACACAGCATTGATTGCCTTTACCTTAACTTCAGTGATCCGTGGCACAAGGCGCGTCACGCCAAAAGGCGTCTGACGCACCGTGATTTTCTTGCCCGCTACCGCGAGGTCTTGAAGGTGGGCGGCGTGCTCCGCTTTAAGACAGACAACGTAAATCTCTTTGATTTCTCGCTGGAGGAATTTGAGGCGGTTGGGCTCCGTGTGACCGACGTAACCCGCGACCTGCACAGCAGCCCGCAGAATGTGGGAAATATTATGACCGAATACGAAAAGAACTTTTCGGAAAAGGGCTTCCCCATTCACGCGGCTACGATACATTTTGACTGAATTTTGAATACAAAAAAGCCGATGTCACCGACATCGGCTTTTTGGGAGATGTAAATGATGGAAGCAAAAGAGCCCTGTGGCGTATTACTGATAGACAAGCCCGAGGGTATAACCTCGCACGATGTGGTGGGCAAGGTGCGCCGCCTGTTCGGCACACGGCGCGTAGGGCACACGGGCACGCTTGACCCGATGGCAACGGGCGTATTGGTTTTACTGGTGGGACGTGCCGCGAAGGCAGCCGAATATCTTGCCGTGCACGACAAGTGCTACGAGGCGATATTACGCCTTGGCATCACCACCGATACCGAGGATACCACGGGTGAAATTCTCACCACGTGTGGGGATATTCCCGATGAAGCCGCCGTACAGGCTGCCGCTGCCGGATACCGTGGCAAATATATGCAAACGCCGCCGATGTACAGCGCCCTGAAGGTAAACGGGCAAAAGCTGCTTGATCTGGCACGCCGCGGTGTGGAGGTGGCGCGCGAGGCACGCGAGGTAACGATTCACGCGCTTGACGTTTTCCCCACCGAAAGGCGTGAGGAGTATGCGCTGACCGTTGCCTGCTCGGCGGGCACCTATATCCGCACGCTTTGCGCCGATATTGGAGGGACGCTTGGCTGCGGCGGTGCCATGGCGGCACTGCGCCGCACAAAAACGGGCGAGTTTGCCATTGCAAATTGCACCACCTTGGAGGCGCTTGCCGACATGAGTGAGGCAGAGCGCATGGCACAGCTCCTGCCGATCGAGCGGCTCTTTGCCGCGCTCCCCGCCGTTTGCCTTTCCCCGTTTTACGAAAGGCTGTGCCGCAGCGGGTGCGAGATCTACCAAAAAAAGATCAAAACCGACCACAAAATCGGCACACGTGTGCG
>CAZOWH010000038.1:0-11442 GCA_964583425.1 uncultured Lachnospiraceae bacterium | reverse complement strand
TCGGCAACGGTGGCAAGTGCAAAGCCAAGCTCCTCGGGCTTGCCCATTCTCTCCTCTGCGGAAAGACCGATGAGGAAGCCGCCGTCCTTTGCCTCAAGGTTACCCATATCTGTGGCAATGAGACCGGGACTGAGGGAGCAAACGCGAATGCCCTTCTTGCCGTACTCAAATGCGCATTTCTTGGCATACCAGACGACAAAGTTTTTGGAAAGCGAATAAGCAAAGCCCGCGCGCTGATAGTCACCCTTGGCAAGCTTGCTCTTTTTGATGATCTTTGTGACAAACCTCTCCTCGTCTGTATCGGCGAGCGTGTAAATCTTTTCATTGATGATGATAGAAGGCAGCACGTAAGCCGAGTTGGAGGATACATCAACGATCACGCTGCCGGGCTGCATCACCTTGGAAAACTCCTGGTTGACATAAACCGTGCCGAGCGCGTTGACACGTACAATGGTATCGGGATCGGACATGGCGGGAGAGAGCCCTGCGGAATTGATCACATTTTTGACCTCGCCGAGAGCTGCTGCGAACGCCACAAGCTCACGAACGCTCTCGCGCTTGGAGGTATCGCAGGTTTTGGCATACGCCTCGAAGCCGAGCTCCTTCAGCTCGGCAACGGCGTTCTCCAGCTTCTTCATGGTTCTGCCCGAAACCACAATGATCTTATCCTTGGGCATAAACTTGGCGGCGGCAAGACCCATACCGCTACCGCCACCCGTGATGACACATACATTTGCCACTTTCAAAATCTCCTTTAATTTATATTGTCGGCATCAGCGCCGTGTTAATCACAGCCGAAAAAGCTTGCCGCATTGTCAACAACCACCGCCGCGGCAATGGCAGTAAGATTTGCTTCACCTGCAAAATCGCCCCCGTTTGCCGTGCAATCGGCATCATGCACTGCCCAATGTGCAAGCTCTGCAGCAAGCACGCGGCAAAAGCGGTGCTTGGCGGGCGCGGTGAAAAAGCCGCGCTCATCATCGGTAATACCAAGCAAAAGCGGTGCGGCGCCGCGGCGCAGATAATACCGCAAGGAGCGGGAAAGCTCTGCGGTTCCCGCGCCCGCGCCCTCAATACCGAAATAAAGCAGGGGCTTACCTTGCGCATCGGCAAATCTGCCAAGCAGCACTGAAAGACCGGCGGGCAGCTCACCCGCCGCAAGCGACAGCAGCGTTGGGACAAGCGCCCGCTCACCCGCAAGATAGGTTAGCAGCTTGCGAAAGGCTATTGTCGAAAAATCCCCCAATACGTGCTCGGTTTTCGGGCAAGCACGCACCACAAGGCTCATTCCGCGCTCCCGCAGCTTACGCCCGACCGTGCGCAGCAGCTGTGCCCGCCAAAGCGCCCGTTCGGTGGCGGTCAGGACGCTGCCCTTGCCCGCCATAGCGGCGGCAAAAATCTGCCCCGCGTGATAGGGATCGGGCTTCTCAAACACCGAAAAGCCCGACAGCGAGACGGCTGCAGCCACGGCGCCCGACGCCGCAAAGGCATCCACAGCTTGGCAAAGCGCCGCCTCAAGGGAGGCGAGATCGGTGACGGCAATACCATGGTTTTTTCCTACCGTTTGGGCAGATACCGCAAAATCGGGCGCCTCAATATGCAGCAGCGCATCCAATGAGAGCAGCGGCAAAATGCTGCCGCCGAATGCGGGGGGCGCCCCCGCCTCGCACACCGATACGGCAACCAGCGCAGCGCGGGTCTTGGCAAGCAGAGCGCGCGGTGTGACATCCTGCGCTGACAGGTGCCGACAGGCGGCGTGCCAGATCGCCGCGGCATTTTGGGGATCGGGGGTATACGGTGCCGCCAGCAGTGCAAGATCGGCGGCAAGATCGGCGGCAAGCGTGCTGCCTGCCATTTGCGTAAGCGCACCGAGCAGAGCGATCAGCTTTTCATAATCGGCGGCGGCACCCGTGATCTCATACGCAGGCACGCCGCGCACGCGCATGGCAAGCTGCAGGCGGGCATTTTGCTGCCAAAGCTCAACGGGCGTGACAAAGGGGCGGTCGCACCGCAGCTCCGCCGCGCAAAAGCGGGCATTGACAGCCACCGTGGGCAGCTCCCCGATGCTGCTATATATCCTTTTTGTCAAATCCGCCTTCATCATGCCGCGCCCCGCCCTTTGTTATTTGTTGGCTTTATTTTATCACAGATCAAGGCACTTTGCAAGTGTATGTTGTGAAGGGCAGATGAAATTTTGCGCGGTGGGTTGATTTTTCAAAAATAATGTGATATACTTTCTTATTATAATGTTGTAAAATGCGAAGGAGGTACTTATGGCAGATATCGAGCTTGCCGATTTCAGTCTGCTGTTTCCCGACAAGGAAACGCAGAAGCGCCATTTGGCGGGCGATGCGCGACCGCGCATCGCCGATTTCACCTTGGAGGAGCTGGGGCTTGCCGAGGTCCTTCCCTTAAAAAATGCCGCGCTGGCGGAATTTGTGACCGAAGATCCTGCTGTGATCCGCTACCGCGAGGCGGTGTTTGCCGATCTGCTGGAGCACGAGGAGATCACGCGCACGCTGGGCAAGCTGATGCCCGTGCTGTTTGACATTATGGAGCTCCGCCGTCTCGAGATCGACAGCGGCAACACTGCGGACTATCTTTCGGGCATCACCGAGATCGAGCTGTACATTTCAAGCATTGATATACTTTACGAGGGGCTGTGCCGCGAGGAGCACGACTACAAGAGCCCCGCGCTCTGTCAGCTTCGCGACCACATCACAAGGCTTGTGGAAAGCGACTATTACGCCGACCTCAACGCGCGCCTTTCCGAGCTGACAAGCCGCGTGCGTGAGATCAAAAGCGTGACGGTTGGCGTAAATCTTGATGCGCAGCTGCGTCCGCGCGATGCGGGTGTGCTTGCCATCAATTCCGAGCCCTTCCGCTCGGGCGACACGCTCCAAAAGATCCTGCGGCTTAATTTGAAGGACGACGAATATACTTGTATTGCGGAGCTTGTTCCCTTTGGAAAGAAGCAGACCGAGAACCAAAAGACCGCGCTTTCCCTTGCGTTCACCTCCGCCATCAACGAGGTGTACCGTCACTCACTGCGCTCCTGGAAAAAGATCGTACAGGCATACGTGCTGGAGAACACCGACTTTTTACTCAACCTCCTGCCCGAGTTTGAGTTCCTTGTAAAGGGCACCAACCTTGTGCGCGCGCTGCGTATTAAGGGCTGCAGCCTCACCGTGCCCGAGATCGCGCCCGCCGAAGCGAGAAGCTTTTCTGCCACGGGCTTTTATAACCCCGCCGTGGCACTGAAGACCGACGATGTGATGGTGAAAAACGACATTGATTTTGACGAAAAGGCAGGCATTTATGTGCTGACCGGCCCGAACCGCGGCGGCAAATCCGTGGTGACCTGTGCCGTCGGCATCATTCAGGCAATGGCACAGCTGGGGCTCCCCGTGCCCGCCGACAAAGCGGTGGTCAGCCCTGTGGATGCGATCCTTACGCATTTCCCCACCGGTGCCGACGACACCATTGACAAGGGCAGGCTTGGCGAGGAATGCGCACGCCTTGGCGAGATTTTGGACGTGATCAGCGACCGCAGCCTTGTGCTGCTTGACGAGACCCTTTCCTCAACGGGCTCGTTTGAGGCATCCTATATTGCAGCCGAGGTGCTTTCGGGTCTTTCGATGGCAAAATGCCGCTGTATCTTCTCTACCCACCTGCATGAGCTCGCCAACGAGATCGATGCCATCAACGCGCGCACCGCACCTGCGGGCGGCGCGCCGATCGACACGCTGGTGGCGGGCATCGAGGAGGAGGGCAGGCGCTCCTTCCGCATCTGGCGCACCAAGCCCGACGGCAAGAGCTACGCCCGCGACATCGCGGTAAAATACGGGCTTACCTATGACAACATTTTACAAAAGATCAACAAACAAGCTCCCAAGGAGGACTAAAAAATGGATACCATTCTCACTTTGCTCGAAAACAACGCCACCTTAACGCCCGCGCAGCTTGCCGTGATGTGCGACAAGGAAACGGGCGACATCCAAAAGCTGATCAAGCAATACGAAAAGGACGGCGTGATCGTTGGCTACAAGACCCTGATTGACTGGGATAAGACCGACCGTGAATATGTTTCGGCGCTGATCGAAGTGAAGATCACCCCTCAGATGAACCGCGGCTTTGACCGTGTTGCCGAAAAGATCTACAGCTACCCCGAGGTACAGAGCCTTTATCTGATGTCCGGCGGCTATGACCTTTGCGTGCAGATTGAGGGTAAGACCATGAAGGAGGTTGCCTACTTTGTGGCACAAAAGCTTGCCACCATTGAGGAGGTCGTCTCCACAGCCACCCATTTTGTGCTGCGCAAATATAAAGACAAGGGCGTGGTATACGGCATCGAGGAGATCGATGAGAGAGGAAACTGCAACTGATGATCGACTATTCTTCCGTTCTTTCCCGCACCGTGGTGGATCTGAAGAAATCCGGCATTCGGAAATTCTTTGATCTGCTCGACGGCAGAAAGGACGTAATCGGACTCACCGTGGGGCAGCCCGACTTTGTGACCCCATGGCATATTCGCGAGGCAGGCATCGAAAGCCTGCAAAAGGGCAAGACCTATTATACCTCAAACGCGGGCATGGTGGAGATGCGCGAGGAGATCTGCAAATATTTAAAGCGCCGCTTTGACCTTTCCTATACCGCCGCCGAGACCGTGGTAACGGTTGGCGGCAGTGAGGCAATTGACCTTGCCATCCGCGCCGTGGTAGAGCCGGGGGACGAGGTGATCGTGCCCACGCCCTCCTTTGTTTGCTACGACCCGATCGTGCGCATGTGCGGCGGTGTGCCCGTGATCATCAAGACCACGGCAGGAGACCGCTTTAAGCTGACTCCCGAGGCACTGCGTGCCGCCATTACCCCAAAAACAAAAATGGTGGTGCTCCCCTACCCCAACAACCCCACGGGCGCGATCCTCACAAGGGAGGAGCTGGAGGGGATCGCCGAGGTACTGCGTGACACCAACATTTTGGTGCTCTCCGATGAGATCTATGCCGAGATGACCTACGGCAGAAAGCATGTATCGATCGCCTCGATCGACGGCATGTGGGAGCGCACCGTGATCGCCAGCGGCTTCTCAAAGGCATATGCGATGACGGGCTGGCGCATGGGCTACCTTGCCGCGCCCCTGCCACTTGCCGAGCAGATGCTGAAAATTCACCAATACGCCATTATGTGCGCCCCGACCACCAGCCAGTTTGCCGCCATTGAGGCACTGCAAAACGGCGATGAGGATATTGCCATGATGGTAGCCGAATACGACCGCCGTCGCCGCTATATCTACAAGGGTCTGCGCGACATCGGCATTGAGGTATTTGAGCCCGAGGGCGCCTTCTACATCTATCCCGAGATCGGCAGGTTCGGCATTGGCGCGGAGGAGTTCTGCGACAGGCTGCTGAACGAATATAAATGCGCCATCGTGCCCGGCACCGCGTTTGGTGCGGGCGGCGAGGATTTTGCACGCGTTTCCTATGCATATTCGATCAAGCATATAGAAGAGGCACTCAACCGCATTGAAGCGTTTGTGAAGGTACTGAAAAAATAAAATTAAAAACAAACAGCACTTATGATGGCATATCATAGGTGCTTTTTGTATTACTTGAGATAATAAATTAAAGCCTACGGGCTTATGGTTTCTTTTCGGTGCCGCTGCATCACGGCACCGAAAACGCCTTTTCGATCGCGCCCGCAAGGAGTGACGAAAGGCTTGGTACAAGTAGGTCAATTTCCTTGGGTGTAACAAAAAAACTGCACCCGTTATGCACCAAATCGGTAAATTCGGGCATATCGGGATCTATGCCGAAGCGCACAAGTGCATCCCCGATCAGCGTGGCGCTTCCCACCACAGTGGGCACACCGAGCGCCATGACGGGTGCGCCCACCGTTTCGGCGGTGAGTGCGGGGCGCGCGCGCCCCGCGCCGGAGCCCGGCTGTATACCGGTATCCGAAAGCTGGACGGTGGCACCGAGATGCGCCGTTTCCCGCGCTGCCAGCGCATCGACCGCGAGCACAAGATCGGGCGCCATTGCCAGCGCCGCGCCACGCACCAGCTCAACGGTTTCAAGCCCCGTTTGCCCCGTAACGCCCGGGGAAAATGCCGCAAGCTCGCAAAGCCGCTCCCCGAGCAGGAGGCTGCGCGTGTGCATGTGGCAGCGCGTGACAGAGAGGCGCCCCACCGTTTGCGGCCCCAAGGCATCGGGCGTCATGGCTGCGTTGCCGAGCCCCACCACAAGAAGTGAGAAGTCACTATCGACACGTTTACCCGCCATACGCTCTGCCATTTCCCGTATTTCGACTGCCAGCACGCGCCGCAGCTCCTCATCCTCCGCGGCAGCGCCCCGCGCCATCTCACGGCAGGCAACCGTAACATATCTGCCGCAGGGCTTGCCGATGCGCCCTGCTGCCGCCTCACTCTTGATCTGCACGCGCAGGATCTCTCTGCCGCCCGCCTCGCTGTGTGTCACGCGCACACCGTCGGTATCCTGCAGGCACCCGCACTCCCTGGCGAGATCACTTGTCACATATGCTTCCATACAGCACCCCCGTTTGCCAAATGTTTTTTTATTATCTCCCAAATTCCCTTTCACTATGTGAAAGTTGCCTATTTTTTTGGCAAAATATTGTGCAAGTGTCCAAACCTTGTCCTTTTATGGCACCGAATGCTTGAAATTGAACTTTGAGTGTGCTATAATGTAAAGCGTTAATATGGTATTGTATGGCAATTTGCCGCATACCCCACCAAGGAGGATTACCGAAATGAAAAAACGCATTGTGGCACTGACACTATGTCTTGTTCTCCTGTTGCTCTCGCTTGCGGGCTGCTCGCACGGCGATAACGACAAGGGTGCTTACATTCGCATGTATCTGAGCGAGCCCGTTTATGACCTGGACCCGCTGAATGCCTTTGACAATCAGGCAACCCTGCAGATCGTTTCTCTGATCTACGAGGGTCTCTTCACCACCGATGAGGACGGCAAGGTACAAAAAGCATTGGTTGACGACTATGAATACATCGTTGACGAAAAGCTGGGTACATACAAGCTGATCCTTACTCTGAAGGAGACCAAATGGTCCGACGGTGTACAGGTGACCGCATCCGATGCACAGTACGCGTTCCTGCGCCTGTTCTCTTCCGATGTGTCGAGCTCCGCTGTTGCGATGTTGTTTGATATCAAAAACGCACGTGCCATTGCCGCAGGCGAGGATAGCCGCGACCATCTTGGCGTTGTGGTGACCGACCCCCAGACGCTTGAGATCGAATTTGAGCGCGACATTGATATCGACACCTTCCTGCCCATTCTTTCGAGCCCCGCGCTCTACCCCCTGCGTGCCGACAAGATCGACATGAACGAGCATTGGAGCCTTGTGGGTGACGAGGCGGTTTGCAGCGGTCCGTTCCGTATCGCCTCGATGGACTTTACCGGTGAGGACGGCTTTATTCTGGAGCGTAACGGCTATTATTACCGTGACCGCTCGAAGGACGATCTTGACAAGTACGTAACCCCTTACCGCATTATCGTAGACTATTCCACCCCCGCCGCCGATCAGCTTGCAAAGCTGAACAGTGACGAGGAGGGCGCGCTTTACTACTTTGGCTACATTCCGCTTGCCGCACGCACCGACGAATATGCCGAGGTGCTGAAAAAGCTTGATAAGACCCCCTCCAATTCCACCCATGTATACTATATGAACCAATCGGTGGCACCCTTTGACAACGCCACCGTGAGAAAGGCGCTTTCGCTTGCCCTCGACCGCGAGGCGATCGCCAACGCAATGGTATATGCCGAGGCTGCCGATGCACTGGTTCCCCAATCGGTCCTTTACCGCGCCGATAAGAGCGCTACCTTCCGTGACAAGGCTGCTACCTACCTTGCCACCGCCGAAAAGATGGACGAGGCAAGACAGCTGCTGATCGATGCGGGCATTACCGCAAGCGATTACACCTTTACCTTGACCGTAAACGCCGAGGACGAGGAGCATGTGGCAATGGCAGAAATGGCAATTACCGCTTGGAAGACGCTTGGCTTTAACGTGACCCTCAATCCCCTTGGTGTGGAGGAGATCGTGGAGGTTGATGAGGACGGCGACACCGTATTTACCGGCGCATACGTCAGCCACTACCGCACTGCACTGCAGTCGGGCAGCTTTGATGTGATCGCGCTTGATTTGGTTGCAACCGCACCCACCGCACTCTCCTATCTTGCTCCCTTTGCAACCGCATTCTCGGGCAATGGCTACACTGCGGTTGTGGGCGAGGATAACAAGATCACCTATACCGTAAACCCGCACATCACCGGCTATAATTCGGCTGATTACAACGCCAAGATTGACGCGGCACAAAACGAGCAGAACGAAAAGAAGCGCGCTGCACTCCTTGAGGAGGCTGAATCGATCCTGATGAACGATATGCCCGTGATCCCCGTGGTCTACAACCAGAACACTGCGCTTGTAGGCAAAAAGCTTTCGAAGGTGGAGACAAACTTCTTCTGCCCCAATGTACTCACCGATGCAAAGCTTTCGGGCTACTGGAAGATCGCACTGCGTGACGGCTTTGTGACCGAGAGCACCGGTGACGAGGATGAGGAATAATTCTTAAAATTTTCAAATACGCCCGCGTAGCGTGAATTCTCCGTTAAGAGCATCACGCAATGCGGACGTATTTTTTTACATTTTTATATATAACTTATAGACAAGAGCGGTAAAATGTGGTATACTAAATCAATACCGGTAAATAATAAATGGGTAGTGATCATATGACGATACGAAATCTCACACCGGGCGGATATGCCTCCAACTGCTATCTTGTTAACGAGGGCAGCACTGCCGTGCTGATCGACTGCACTGCCCCCGCCGCCGACATCGTGGCGGCGCTTGAAGAGGAGGGTGCTCACCTTGCGGCGATCCTGCTGACACATGGGCACTTTGACCATATGCTAACACTTGAGGCAGTGAAGGTGGCAACCGGTGCACCGATCTATCTTGCCGCAAGAGACAGCGATCTCCCGGGTGACGGTGAGAAAAATGCATTTGCGGTCTTTTTCGGCTATGACAGGCGCTATCCTGAGGCGGATATACTGTTTGACGATGGCGACCTGCTGACCTTCGGCACGCTGACCTTTCGCGCCATATACACGCCGGGGCACACCCGCGGCTCAGCGGTGTTTCTCATAGAGGATATCGCCTTTACAGGCGACACACTTTTTGCCGACGGATGCGGCAGATACGATCTTTACGGTGGCGACAGACGGGCTCTTGTGTGCAGCCTTGGCAAGCTTGCGGTAGAGCCGCTGACAACCGTGATCTACCCCGGACACGGCGAGCCCTCCACGCTTGGCGCGGCACTTGACACACTTCAACTGTGGTAATCATTATAACGTAATCATTACAGCAAAGATAAACAAAACAGAGGTATACTATGGCAATGGACACAACAGCTCTTGCAGCATTACTTTTCCCGGAGGTAACGAGGACCCCGGCGGATATCGAGGCGATGTTCCCGCCCCGCAATCTGCCTGAGGGCGCAGTCGTTTCCCGCATGGCACCCAGCCCCACGGGCTTTGTGCACCTTGGCAACCTTGTGCAGGGTCTTACCTCCGAGCGCATGTGCCACCAATCGGGCGGCACGCTTTTCCTGCGTGTGGAGGACACCGACGCCAAGCGCGAGGTAGCGGGCGCAGTGGAGATTTTGATCGAGTCTCTGAAGCATTACAGCATCAATTTTGATGAGGGCGCCACGGTTGAGGGCGACAACGGCATATACGGCCCCTACCGACAGCGACAGCGTGCCGATATCTATCATGTGTTTGCCAAGCAGCTGGTGCTGCAGGGTGAGGCTTACCCCTGCTTTTGTACCGAGGAGGAGCTTGCCGATATTCACGCCCGTCAGGAGGCAGAAAAGGCAAACTACGGCTACTTTGGCAAATGGGCTGTATGGCGTGACCGCCCGATGGAGGATATCAAGGCGGCGATCGACGCGGGCAAGCCTTGGGTGCTGCGCTACCGCTCTACGGGCTCGATCGAAAATAAGATCCGCTTCACCGACCTCATCAAGGGCAACCTTGAGGTAACTGAAAATGACATGGATCATGTGCTTCTCAAATCCGACGGTATTCCCACCTATCACTTTGCACACGCAGTAGACGACCACCTGATGCACACCACCCACGTGGTGCGCGGTGACGAGTGGCTGCCGACGCTCCCCTTCCACCTGCAGCTCTTCCGCTCTCTTGGCTTTAAGCCGCCCAAGTACCTGCACATCGGTCCCTTGATGAAGATGGACGGCGACTCCAAGCGCAAGCTTTCAAAGCGCAAGGACCCCGAGCTGGCGCTGACCTACTACCGTGAGGCGGGCTTCCCCGTAGCATCGGTTTACGAATACCTCATGACGGTGCTCAATTCTAACTTCGAGGACTGGCGTCGCGCCAATCCCGACGCGCCCGTGGATAGCTTTAAGTTCTCCTATAAGAAAATGAACCCCGCAGGGTCGCTGTTTGATGCAGCCAAGCTGCGCGACGTATCGAAAAACGTGATCTCGCGTATGTCAACCGACCGCATTTACGATGAGGTGGTGGCATGGGCAAAGGATTACGACGGCGCGCTTTACGGGCATCTTACCGCCGATGCGGCATATGCCAAGTCTATTCTTTCGATCGGTCGCGGCGGCAAAAAGCCGCGCAAGGATTTTGCAGTGCTTGCAGACGTACGCCCCTACCTTGACTTTTTCTATGACGACTGGTTCCGCGTGACCGACGCATATCCCGAAGGCTTTGACAAGGCACAGATCGCCGCGGCGCTTTCCGCATTTCTTGCGACCTTTGACCCCGCGGACGATATGAACGTGTGGTTTGACAAGATCAAGGCAGTAGCCGACTCGCTTGGCTTTGCCTCGGATATGAAGGCGTATAAAGAAAATCCCGATGCCTACAAGGGCAACGTTGCCGACATCAGCATGTTTTTGCGCGTAGCGGTAACGGGTCGCCTCAACTCCCCCGACATGTACGCCGTGATGCAGATCTTAGGCTATGACCGCGTGACAGCCCGCATCAAAGCCATGATCGATACACTAAACTAAACCGAGAGGTTAAAAAAATATGGAAGAAATCATCAACAGTAATTTTATACACGACATCATTGACAAGGATCTTTTGGAAAATCCCGCGCTGAAGATCCACACCCGCTTTCCCCCCGAGCCAAACGGCTACCTGCACATCGGCTCGGTCAAGGCGATCTGCATCAATACCGACGTTGCCAACAAATATGACGGTCTTTTCAATCTCCGCTATGATGACACCAACCCCGCGAAAGAGAGCGACGAGTTTGTGCGCTCGATCCGCGAGGACCTGGAATGGCTGGGCGCTACCCCCACGGGCGGCGTGTTTTACGCCTCGGATTATTTTGGCAAATGCTACGAATTTGCCGTGCAGCTGATCAAGC
>CAZOWH010000037.1:0-13040 GCA_964583425.1 uncultured Lachnospiraceae bacterium | reverse complement strand
TGGAAATTCGGGCGATACCGGCGAGCCGTTAGGTGAGGATAGCGAACGAGATACTGATGCATTTTCGCGCACAGAAAAAGCTTTCCGCAGAGGTTTCGATCAATGAAACGATAGACGTGGACCGCGACGGCAATCCCCTCACCTACATTGACGTGATCGCCACTGAGGATAACGTAGAGGAGGAGGTGGATCAGAGCATCCGCTCGGCGCGCGTGCGCCGCTTGGTGGACACCGTGTTAGATGCGCGTGAGCGGGAAATTATTACGCTCCGCTACGGGCTCTCGGGCGAGGCGCCCCACACCCAGCGCGAGGTGGCGGCGCTGCTCGGCATTTCCCGCTCCTACGTCAGCCGCATTGAAAAAAGCGCGCTTGATACCCTACGGGAATATTGCTAAGCACGAAAGCCCCGCCGCCGGATATTTGGCTGTATCAGCCTTCCTTCGGGAGGGAGACTTAGTTGCTCCGCGCTTTTATTTCACCACTTCAAGTGGTGGTTTTATGCGCTAACAGTAAAGAAACGGCATCACGCTATGAGATGCCGTTTCTTTACTGTTATGCTGTTTATGCCTTTATAAGCCCCTTAATGCCCGTGAGGATCACGGTGGTATAGTCCCCTTCTGCCGATTTGTAGGAAAGGGTTGCGATCTTCTTTTCGGGGTACGGATTTTCCCACACGTAGGAGGTCAGGAGCACATCCTCACCCTGATGCTTTTCCTCCAAGGTGGGGTCGGAGAACCACGTACCGACATAACCCGTATGGCGGTAATACTTGCCGTGGAACGGATCGGCATATTTGCGGCGGTAATGCTGCACGTTGCCCATGTATTCGGCGGGAGCCGTTACCCGCTCGCCATCCTCATAGCAAACGGTATAGGCGCCCGACACGTACAGGGGCTCCCACGGAATTCTGGGGGCACACTGCAGGGTGGTATGCTCAATAAGGAGTCTGTCATAGCAGCCGTTCACAGTAACCTCACAGCCGTTTGCCACAAGCGCGGCAGGGCGGTAGGTAAGAATATCCTGCGGAAGAGCTTGATTGCCTGCAGGCAACGGGATCTCGGTGGCGGCATAGCCCTGTGGGGCAAATTTGCCGCGCAGCTCGTCGCGCTGCACGGGCTGTATGTGCTTTACAATCAGGTGGGCATACACCTCACGCAGGGTCTCGTCATACTCCTCGGTATTCCACAGCATTTGTGCGGTATAGGTAACATCATAGAGCTTGCCCTTTTTGCCCATGCGGTACTCACCGGTGGGGCACCAGAGCGAAACCTCGCCTCCGATCATGCCCTTTTGCAGCATGCGTTTTTTGTATCTCGGATAATGAGAGGAATACAAATTGCCCGCACCGACGGTGAAGCCCGCATCAAGGAGATTTGTTTCAATATCCTTATCAAAGTGGAAATACCAGATAAAATCAAGGCACAGCACGTCCTTGGGAATCAGATTGATGGCGTTGGGCGTTTGGTATTTCGTTACGGGCTGGATCATATCCGACCAGATTGCGGTGCCAAGCCCCTTTGTCTTGAGATAGTCATAAAGCCTGTTTACGTGACGCGCGTAAAGCACATCGTGCGAGGTATTCTTGCACTTGGGGCAAAGCCCTAAGTGGTAGACCTCATCATGACCGATATGCACGTAGCGTTGCGGCTTTGCCACCTCCACGATCTCATCGATAATATCAAAAATGATCTCGTAGCTCTTTTCGTTTGAGGGGCAGTAGCAATGGGCATAGAAGTTATTCGGGCGCGCATCCTCGGCGCGCGTATCCTTTATGCTCTTGTCTGTTTCCTCGCGCTCCGCAATTTCGGGGTGCGCGTAGGTGATATACTGCACGTGACCAAGGCTTTGCACCTCCGGCACAATTTCAAAGCCGTATTCCCTTGCGCAGTCAAGAAGATCTGCAACCTGCTGCTTTTCCAGCACCTTGCCGCCCGCCACCGAGCCGTGGGGGAACCGGGGCTGCAGCCCCGCCTTGGCACGTGCATTGCCCTCCAGCCACCCCTCGGAGATCTCGGGATGACGGTCAAAGCGCATGCCGCCCGCAAACTCAATAAAGAGCGTGTTATAACCAAGCGGCAGCAGCACGTAGCGGAAAAGGCGCTTGGTAAACGCAAAATCCTCTACCGCCGGCAGATACATATGGAAGCCGCGCAGGGGCTTGGTGGGCTGATCCTCGATTTGGGCAATGGGAAATTTCCCACCCTCGCCAAGCTGCAAAAGCTTGGTTGCCGCATACATCAAAGCAAGGCGGCAGCCTGCAACGAGCGTAATGCCCTCTTTGGTAACATCTACGGTATACCGCTCGCCCTCGTAGCCTTTATCTACAAGCCTTACGGTAACGGCAACGCCGTCAGCCGCCGTGCAGTTACCGAATTTTTCAGAAAGCCGCTCGGCAAGAAGCTGCGCCACAGCCGCCTCGTCCTCGGTGCCTGCGGCAGCAACGATCGAGCCAATGCGCACATACCCCGCGGATACGGTGGCATTTTTAACGGCAGGCCACAAAAACGGCACGCCATCCTCGCGGCAAATTGCGATTTGGGGTGCGGTATAGGAAACGTCGTAAAGATCCGTATAGACGCGAACGGTCAGCGCATCGGCATAAACGCCCACCGAGGCGGTGAGTGTGCCGCCCGTAAGCTTACCGGCTTCGGCGGTATATCTTGCCACGATCTTCTCTTTTACCAAAACCTCAAAGCCGCGGATCAGTGACTCCTCGGCAAGGGGAAGCGTGAGCGAACCGACGTAGCATGTGCCGCCAAGGTCTATGTGCATATCAAAGCCCGTATTCAAAAGTGCTTCCCACTTCCACGTGGTAACCCCCTCTGCCACCGCTGCGGGGACGGTGGAAATATCGGTGCCGATTTTGGTATAACGGCAGACGGGATCCTGTAAATATCCAATATACATACGCAGTCTCCTTTGCACTCAATGTAATTTCATTTTAGAACTTTTTGAAGCAAAAGCAATGGAATATCTTGGCTTTTTGGCAAAGAAACAGCACGATCTTTTGTTAAAGCTCTACCACGCGACCGTCATAGGCAACAAGATAGCCATCCTCTTTTACCATTTTCTCAAGCGACGCCTGCAAGGAATTGGCTCCGTGGGAAAAATGATTGATACAATGTATCGTCTCCCCCGTAGCAACGCCAAGCTCGGTGAGCCTTGCCACCACGCGCCTGATATTTTCAATGCCCATATGCCCCACCTCATCACTAGCGGGGCGGTCGACGTAAGCGCAATCATAGGTTGCCATATCAAGCCTCACGCCGTTTTGCGCAAGATACTCAAACACCTCATCGTAAAAATAGCCGGTATCGTGCGCGTAAAGCAGGGCTTTGTCACCCTCGATTAGATAGATCAGTGCGCCGTCACCCTCCATGTGCCTTGCGGGCAGGGCGGTGATGTGATACTCCCCCACGGTAAAGGTATCAAAGGGGGCGATCAGGTGCACCTCGATGTTTAGGGGAGTTCCCCTTGCCGTGATCTTTTCATAAGCGCCCTTGGCACAGTAGAGCTGCATGGTCTCCACCTCCATGCCCTTAGCGCGCGGACCGCCGCGATAAAAGATATCGCTGACATAAAGATGGTCGGAATGCGAGTGTGTGAGGAGCAGATATTTGATCTTATGCCCCTCAATCTTATTTTTGTGAAAATGATACAGTGTATCTGCGGGAAAATCGATCAGCAGTTCGTTGTTGATGAGGGATTGTGAGCGGGTTCTGATGTTTTTGCCACCGAGCCTTCTTGCCTTTTGGCAGGTTTTGCAATTGCAAAAAACGGCGGGCGTGCCCTCACAGGAGGAGGTGCCGAGATAGGTAAATTTCATGCTGTATTTCCTTTCATGTCACGCAAGAATATGCATCGCGCACAACACACTATTATTGTAAACCAGCCATCAAGCAAAAGATAGCACAATATTGCCCGCCATGACGAATAAATTGTAAAAAATTGACTTTCCAATTCACTTATAGCTTGAAGTGGCACCATGTCTGCCTTTGGTGTAAACAAGACGAAGCTCGGGCAGCAGGAGCAGCGCCGACAGGATGAGCGTCACACACAGCACTGCCAAATTCCAAGCGGGCGAGAGACGGTAAAATGCCACCGCTGCACAGGCAACTGCGGGCAGGAGAAGAAGATAATGCCACCGCAGCCGCACGCCGAGCAGGCGGTAAAGGAGCACAAGGCGCAGCGCGACCGTGAAAAGACAGGCAAGGCAAAAGCCGAGATGTGCACCGAGCACGCCAAAGCCGCTCCCAATGAACAGAAGCGTGAGAAGGACATTGCAGGCGGCACCCACCGCAGTGGTCAGCAGCAAATATCCGTTTTTGCGGACGGTGCCGAAGATAGGCTCCAAAAAATCCGCAAGCACCAAAAGAAAGGCGCCAAGGAGCGCGGGGGAATATAGAGGATCGCCTCCTCATATGCGGGTGCGATAAAATCGGGCAGGAGCCAAAGCCCTACGCGCACGGCGGGTAGCACGCAGAGCGCGGCGGCGGCTGCCACACGCAGGAAAAGGTTGATCTTGGCGGTATAATAGCGGGTATTGTCACGCGTGCGCATATCACCATAGCCTCTTGCAAAGGAGACCTCCTGCCAGGCAAACCGAAAGCAGGTGGCAACAAAGGTAACGACCTGCGCAAACCTGAGGGAGACGGCATAAATGCCCCCTGCCGCGTTGCCGAGCAGCACATTGACCAGCACACGTCCTGCGGAATTCAGCACCCAAAAGGCAGCGGCGCTGATACCGAGGGGCAAGCAAAAGCGAAGGAGACGCCGCGCCGCGGCAAGTGCCTCGGGCGTAAATCTGATATACTGCCAAAAGCGGCAGCGGCAAAGGAGCAGTATCGCGCCCGTGCCCGCTCCCACCGCATAAGCGATATAGAGCGCCACATAGCCAAGGCGAAGTCCGAGGATCAAAATAAGATTGATCGCTACCTGCAGCAGCGTGGAAAGCACGCCGACCGCGGCATAAAAAACGGAATAGCCCTTGGCGCGGGCAAGAAAGCCACCTGCCGCAAACAGTGCATTACAAAGCCCATAAAGCACCACGAGGGGGGCATATGCGACCTCAAAGGCAAAACACACCGCGACTGCTACAAGGAGATAAAGCAGAATGGAGACAAGCATCAAAAGCAGCCCTGCAGAAAGCGTGGCACTCCCTTCCCCCTCATCGGCACGTGAGAGATAAAAGCGCATGACACCGACGCCGATATCGAGAAAGAGCACCGAGGAGACCAGCACCGCCACCGCCGTGGCGGCATCATACATTCCGAGGTCTGCGGCGGGAATATGAGCAGTATACAGCGGCAACAGCAAAAACAGCGCAAGCTTTGAGATGAGATTGCCGAGAAAATAGACAAGGGAGGCGTGCAAAAAGCGCGGCGTGCGCACCTCGGTATGCATGAGATCCCCCCTTTACATTTTGTTTATTGCCAGAAAAAGCGGTATGGCAGTGCATCGTACCACAGGGCACTGCGCAGAAAAAGAATGACCAAAAAATATGCCATTGCGCCAAAGAGCACAGCTATCAGCATGACGGGAAAGGCGATATGCCGCTTTTCCTCATGAAAATAAGCGGCGGGCACGACACGCGGCAGCCACAAAAGATAAAGCACCTCAAAATAGTTAAACAGGCGCTGCAGCTGTCCGAATTGCGTCATCATGGCGGCAAGGACCACGCCCATGAGCATCATCAGCGTGAGGAAGCCATCCTCATCAAGCCTTCCCTTCTCGGTCGGCACGGAAATGGCGTTTTTGGCAAAATACAGCCGATAAATGCCGTATGCGGTAACTGCCAGAAAGACCGCCAAGAAGCAGTAAAGCGCACCAAAGGTGGTAGGCTCATAATCGGCATAGCGCGGCACCAGCGTGGTGATAAGACGTATAATGGGGCGCACCAGCAGCGCGCCAAGGAGTGCCAACCCCGCAGTGACGGGCAGCAAGACCCTTAAGTTTTTTTTGTTGACGGGGATCAGTGTCAAAAGCGGGCAAAGCAGAAAGAGCAGCGCGCTTGTGTGGAAGGACGCCGCAAGCAGCACCAGCAGCGTATACCGCAGATAGCGGCGTTTTTTGAAGAAGCCCCACGCGAACAGTAAGACCGAGATCGCCAGCGCCTGACGCATGATGTTGAAATAAAAGGGATACAGCATCATGGTAAGATAGAGGAAGAAGGCAAGATACACGTTTTTTGCGTGACGGTATATAAAAATCGATACCGATACGTTGATGATCACGGCGGTAACAACGATCAGCCACTGCCCGTTTTCGGTCAGCTGTGCAACGAGCCAGCAAAGCACACGAAAGCCCGGCTCCACCCAAGAGGAAAAGACCTGTGCATCAAAAAAGCTGCGCCCCGAGAGCTTTTCAAACACATCAAGGAAGAGCGCGGTATCACGCCCGACCTCGGGCGCGCGGCAGGCGGCGAAAAAGACAAGCAAAAGACAGCTGACGGTGGCAAAAACACGCCGATCCCGCGCGGTATCGCGCGGCATGCAAAGCCGCAATACCGCCATGGCGATCACAATGCTTACATATACCATGCTTTGCTCCCTTCCGCATATTGCTGTTATACTTGATTTTTATAAAATTCATAAAGCGCCGCGGCAGAATCCGCAAGGCGGTAGCCACTTGCCGCGGCAAGCTTATCATAGCCTGTCCGCGCGTGCGGCGGGGGCGCAGCAAGCGCCTTGACCCATTCTGCCTCCTCGGCGATATTCAAAAAGGATACCAAGCCGCTGAAATCCGCCTCGCGCGTAACGGTATTTGCAACCGCACAGGAAAGCCCCGCGGCTTGCGCCTCGATCAAAGTGATGGGTAAGCCCTCAAAGCGCGAGGGCAAAATAAACCGATCCATGGCAGAGTAAAGCGCCGGCATATCGCTTCTCACACCGAGAAAGCGCACCGCGTGGGGGGGCAGTATCCTGCGGGCAAGCGCTTCTGTAGAAGCGCGCAGGCGCCCCTCGCCCACCAGCAGTAAAACGGTGTTGGGGTGTGCCTTATAATAGGCATGAAAGATTGAGAGCGCCGCCACGTGATTTTTTTGCGGACTGAAGCGCGCCACCATGCCAATGGCTGTAGCATCCGCAGCAATACCGAGTGCCGCGCGCGTTTTGGCGCGTAGCTCGGCGTTATAGGCAAAAGCCGCCACGTCGATGCCATTTTGCAAAACGGTAACCTTTTTTTGCGCCATCGCGCGCTTTCCAAATGCCGTCAGCGCGGCATCCCTGCCGCAGGCAAAATATGCGGTTGCGGCGCGACAGGCACGCCCAAACGCCAGCTTATGAAACAGCCGTACAAAGGGATTTTTTTCATTTCGTGCGGCATGGGAATGCTGAATACGACAAGGCACCCCTGCCCTCTTGGCGGCACAAAGCGCCAGCATTCCCCACTCGGTGGTGTGAACATGCACCACGGTAGGGCGATATTTGGAAAAGAGACAAAGAAGCGCTTTTTGGTGCTTGAACCAATGCTTGCGGTTGGGGATCAGGTGCACTGTAACACCCAGCCTTTCAAAGCGTGCGGCACAGGCGGGCACGGCAATTTCGTGCGCAACGATGTGAAATTCGATATCACGCGGCATGTGGGAAATAAGACGGTACAAAAGCGTTTCCACGCCACCGTTTTCAAAGCCCGAGATTACATGAAATACACGCATACCGTTCCCTCCTCTCATACCGTATTATTAGAATTATACTATATTAGCTCAAGAAAATCAAGAGCAAAGCCAAAAGGAGCTGTCTCAACTGTAAACGAGAGACAGCTCCTTTGAATTTACCCGAGTCTGCGGCTCTCCCATTCAATGCCGGGAGTGGTCATGATCGCGTAATCGATATAAAACCTATTACCTGTTGCCTCGGTTTCTTTGATGATCAGCAGCTGATTGGTCTGATAGGACATCGAGCCCGAATGGAAATTAAGCGAGGACACCATGGACACATACTGTCTTTCCCCGCTTTCGCAATAGGAGAGCAATGTATCCTTGATATGATAGGCAAGCGCATATTCGTTGACCGAAAGCTCACCGATATTCTCACCCTCCGTGAGCCCCGCGAAAAGAGAGGTATCGATACCCGGCAGCTGCAAATGCAGATTGCTTTCGGTGGAGGTGTTGATACGAAATGCCTCGACGATCAGCTCGGCAAAAATATCAGCCAGCTCAAAGGACTGCACATATTTGACATTGTTCCAAACCAGCTCGATCCACTCCCCACCCGAAGCCGCCGCGAGAAGCCTTGAGAGATATTTGCAATAGGGATTATTTACGGTGTCCCATGTGTTGGCGGCACCGCCGAAGGGCGCAAAGTAAAACTCAAACACCGCATCCTCCTCGGAGCCGATATAAACGATCAGCTCGTCATCCGGTATCTCGGCGCGCTTACCCGCGGATAAGAGCGCAATCTGCCGGGTGGTCTTCAGCATGACCATATTGCGGAAAAGATTGATCTCCTCCTGCGCGCAATACGCAGTCAACAGACGTGTGTAGTTGTATACCACACGCCAAATCTCCTCATGCCCCGACAGCACGACCGCTGTTTGAATGGAATCATGCGAGTTGGCGCCGCTGTAATTAATGCCGTCAAGATTGATGCTGCCTACCCAAACGGCAGGGCCGTGATCCACGCCGCTGTTATCGGTATAATGAGAGACAGAGCAGGATTTGACGTGCATCATATCGGTGGCGGATTTATCACCGTACGAGGTCCAGTACGACTTGCGGAAGGTCATATAATCCCCTACCGTTTTGCCGCTGATATACGCTTCGGTTTTCAGCAACGGCTCGAAATACTCTTCAAAATGCATATCCTCGCAAAGCACACCGTTCTCCTGTGCCGTGGCAAAGGCATCGATGTGCCCCACCACCGTCACCTCAATGCCGCGGCGTGCCGCCTCTATCAAAAGATAAGCAAGGCGATAATACCCTTCACCGTCATAGTCGCAATCGAAAAGATTTTTCATGCGCCCATAATCGGCAGAGCTCTCATCAAGGCATGCGGCGAGGTATATGGAATAATGGAAGGAGGTGACGGTAATCTTCACATCTTCCTCGGGGTGGCGATCCTTATAGCGAATGGCCTGCCAAAAGAGCACCGCCTGCGCAAAGTTTGGATTGTTCATTACCTCGCCCGGCTCACGGTACATGGTATAGACCGTAACATCACCGCCGTTGATATCCTCATAAACGATCTCGTTGCGGCTGAGAAAATCATTTTCAAGAGGGGTTAGGACCTCATCACGCCGATTGAGCAGATCGAGATCGGGCGTCTCAGCCCCCGCTGCGGGTCCCGCTGCAGGATCATCGGTCAGGGTGTCCGCCCCCTTACAGGCTGTCAGAGAAAGAAAAAGCATGCAGCAGGTGAGCACAAATGCTATTATTTTTATGGCTAAATGCTTCATATGTTACGCCTCCATAGGTTGTGCGGCAAAGCCCGAGGCACCCGTGACGGAGCCTGCGGGATAGGTGAGCGCGTCACCAAGGTAAAGCAATGCCTTTGCGCTGTTGGAATACACACTCGCGCCGCCGTTTGCGGCAGCATTTTCGCTGATGCTGCCCGAGATAAGCGTGACGGAGGTGCCCGTTACAGTCATATAAATGAGGCCGCCCTTTGCAGCGGAGCTGCTTTCGGGATCGGTCTCACCCGTTGCGCGGTTTCCGGTGGCTGTGACGGTGCCAATCGTAACGGTAGGCTTTTGGGAAATATAGAACACACCGCCGCCAAGACCTGCGGTATTATCGGTTGCGGTCAGGGTATCGATATTGACCACACAGTAATAATAAATGTAAAATGCACCGCCGTTTTGTGTGGAGGAATTTTCGGTCGCCGTGAGAGCTTTCACATCAACGGTTACGATATCCTCGGTATTGTCGGAGGTGGCATAGAGCGCACCGCCGCCCTTTGCGGTGTTCTTGGTAAGCACCAGCGTGTAGGCGTAAAGGTAAGTATCACTGCTTGTGGTATCCAGATAGATCGCACCGCCGTTACCCTTAGCGCTGTTTTGGCTGAAGGTATTGACAGCGGGATGCGTCGCATCACCAAGAGTAACAGTTGAATTGCGCACATAAAGTGCACCGCCGTCTGCCGTGAGGGAGGAGTTTTGTGTGAACGTAATCCCAAAAAGAGAGAGCGTTGAGGTGGTGTGCAGCGCAATGGCACCGCCGCTGCCGCCCACAGAGCTGTTTTGAGACAGCACCGAGGCGCCCGCCTCACTGCTTTGCAGCGTTGTATGAGAGGAGCTCGTGAGGTAGAGGGCGCCGCCGTTGGCGCCTGCCTTGTTTCCCGTGGCGATAAGATCGGTAACCGTCATAACCGAGCCCATCACATACACGGCGCCGCCCGCATCGGTGGCAGTATTCTCGGTTAAGGTAAGCGCTGCGGCGGTCAGCTCTGCTGTACTTGTGATATAAAGCGCACCGCCGCGATAGGTAGCGGAATTCCCGTCAAAAACAGCATTGTGAAGCGTTGCCGCCGATTTAGTCCCCTCGGCACCCGCGGAGTTGGTGATGTAGATCGCACCGCCTGAGGTTGCGCTGTTTTGCAAAAAGCTGACGTGATCGGCGGTCAATGCGGTGGTGGTATACATATAGATCGCGCCGCCGTTATCCGCCGCTTGGTTGGCACGGAACAGCATGGCGCTGTCAACAGTACCCAACAGATGCAGTGCGGAGGAGGTGGTCAGATAAACGGCACCGCCCTTTGCCTCTGCAGTATTTTCGATAAACCGTGCCGCACCCGATACGCGGAATACGCCCGCGCCCGAGCTATAGAGCGCACCACCGTTGCCGTGCGATCCTTCTACCAAAAAGGCTTTATTTTCTCGGAATTCGACGCCGCCTATACTACAGGCTGCGCTGACGGCGGCGTCACCGCTTTGTCCCAGCGCGATCGCGCCGCCGCGCGATGCCTCGTTTGCGGCAAAGAGCCCCGCCTTGATATTGACAACACGCATGGTATATGTGGGTGCGCTGTAATACGCATAGATCGCACCGCCCTTAGAGGCGGCAAAATTTTCACTGAATACGGCATATTCCACAACCAGCTCACCCGCGCAATTGATCGCGCCGCCGTTGCTTGTAAGCGATCGGTTACCCTTGAATGCGGTGCTGCCGTGCACCGCCACGGCGCTTTGGTGCTGTATAAAGAGTGCGCCGCCCGAAAGCGTGGCGGTATTGCCCTCGATCAGCACCCCTTCCTCGGTGCCACTAACGCCGATATTGGCGTAGCAAAGCTGAGAATCGGGCAGATAAAGCGCGCCGCCGTATGCCGCGGCGGTATTGCTTTTCAAAGCACCCCCGTAAATATTGGCAATGCGGTAATTGTAGACCGCACCGCCGCGGGCGGCGCTGTTCTCCGAGATCTCACCGCCATGCATATTAAAGGTACCGTAATTGAATATGGCGCCGCCAAGGCAGGAGATATCATAGCCCTCGGCACGCGCGGCTTCATCTGTGTTGGTGCTATCCTTGGTGCTGACCTCATTGCCCGCAATACGCCCGCCGTACATATTAAAGACGCCGCTTGTTACGGTAACGGCGGCGCCACCTACCTTATGCACTGCAGACTCGGAAATGCTATAATCGGTTGCCATAAATTGCGCCGAATTGGAAAGCTTTTTGTGATCAAGGATAGCGACACCGTCATAGATATCCAGCACGCTGCCGTTCGCAAGAAGGATGGCGCTGCCCTCGACCGTGACATTCAAGCCCTCCTTATTGCCGTCAAGCGTCAGCGTACCACCCTCGGTACCGCGCAGCACGAGATGCGCCTGCTTGCCGTCAAGGATAATATTTCTGCCTGCGGCATCTTCACCGAGCAAAAAGAGCACACCGCCAAAGTCGGGGCTTCTTTGCAGAGTGCAATCGTCGGTGACATAGATCGTGACAGCATTTGTTACGTAGATCGTTTCGCTCAGCAGGATATCGGCGGTGATCAGCACCTCATCCGCACCGCCCTCCACACGCGCCTTCAGGTCAGCAAAGGTTGCGGTCTCCAATATTTCAAAGACTGCGGTTACCGTAACGCTTTCCCCGATCACCCCCGATGCGGGAAAGGGGCTGCCGTTACCGTCGATCCAACCGACAAAAGAAAAGCCTGTTCGCTCCGGCGCCGTTAACGTATACATGCCGTCCGCCGCCACGGGTATGGAGGTCTCCTTACCGCCTACTTTTTGTACGATACTAAAGGCGGCATCCAGCTTGGCAACGGTACGCCTTTCCACAGCACCGCAAAGAGAGCAGGTACGCGCCTCCTCACCCGCAGCCTCACATGTGGGTGCCTTGGTTATGCTCCACTCGCCAAAGCTGCAGGGATCACAGGTGCTGCTACAGGCAGCCGCCATCATCAAGATCAGCAATAAGCATGATATTGTACTCAATACTTTTATAAGCCTCATATGTTAAACTCCCTTTCATGGCAAAAAATATCGGGGGAAATGCAAAAGCCCCACGCGCGGGGCTCTTGCATGATGCTATTTTGAAATATCTTTTAAATATCTTGCGGCTTCTGCTCGCCAGCTTCCGCAAGATACGCCTTTTTATCCTGCTCGGGCATCACGGCAACAAATGCCATGATGGCACACTCGATCATATCATCCTCGGGCTCGCGCACGGTGATGTGCTGCAGCCACATGCCGGGGGCGGAGATGATACGGGTGAAAATATTATCGTAGCGCCCCGCAAGCTTTAAAAGCTCGTAGCCGATGCCCATCATCACAGGGATCAGCAGTATCTTGACCGCAGCGCGCACCACGGTATTGAGCACACCTGTGAGATTGCCGAACTGCACGGGAATAAACAAACCGATAATAATGCTGACAAGCAGCATCAAGATCAGAAAAGAAGTGCCGCAACGGGGGTGAAAGCGGCGTTGCTTTTTGACATTTTCAACCGTGAGTGGGAGACCGTTCTCATAGCAGAAAATTGTTTTGTGCTCGGCGCCGTGATACATAAAGGTACGTCGGATATCCTTCATGAGAGACACCAGCGCCATATAAAGCACCAGTATCAAGATCTTCAACACGCCCTCAAAGACAGAGCGTGTCAAGCG
>CAZOWH010000036.1:0-13327 GCA_964583425.1 uncultured Lachnospiraceae bacterium | reverse complement strand
TCAGCCTCTTTATTTATCATATCATTGCTTCACAAGATGCCACATAAGACCGTACTGCTCATCCTTATCGGTTGAAACGATAATGCCGCGACGCAGCTCCTCGCCCGTGTAGGTCTTGCCCGAGATACGGTCAAGGTACATGGCATCGCGCAGGGCACGGGATACCTTTAATTTAAAGCTGCGCGGCTTCTCCTCCCCGTCGTTTTGCAGGAAGGTGAGCAGCAGCTCGGCATTATCCTTGGCGGCAAAGTAGTAGGCATACACGCCATTCGTTTCAAAGGGATTGAGCAAGCGGTAAAAATCGCCCTCCATGATCAGCTTTTCATAAACGCGATACTCCGCAACCTGGCGCGGCAGAGTTGCCTTTACCGTATCGCTTGCCGCCATGATGTTAAATTCATAGCCGATAGGCCCGTGCAACGCCACGCGGTAGCGGTAATCGAGCCAGCGCGGATTTTCACACTCGGCAAGCTTCGCCACGTGGCAGCTCATAACACCTGCGGGGTAGCCAAAGCTGCTGCCGCATTGAATGTAAACGCGCTGCTTCGGTCTTGTCTGATCGCTTGTCCAGATCTGCGTGCTGTACTGCATCATGCCAAGGTCAAAGCGCCCGCCGCCACCGCTGCAATTTTCGATCATCGCATTGGGGTAACGCTCACAGAACCACCGAAACAGCTCATAAACACCCAGCATATAGCGATGTGCCGCCTCACCCTGCCGCTCGGGCGGAAGGGCTGACGAATAGGCATTGTCAAAATTGCGGTTCATATCCCACTTAAAGTAATCAATGGCAACACCGTCAAAGGTTTTGGCAAAGCGCTCCTTTAAATAGTCAAGCACGGCGGGGTTTGCCATATCCAGCACCAGCTGTCGGCGAGAGAGCATAGGTGCGTAGCCCGGGGCACAGAGTGTCCAATCGGGGTGGGCACGGTACAGGTCGCTGTCCGGATTGACCATTTCGGGCTCGATCCAAATGCCGAATTTCACACCCGTTTCGCGAATTTGATCGGCAAAGGCGGCAAGCCCCGCGGGAAAGCGCTCCTTGTTTTCAAACCAGTCACCAAGCCCCGCCGCATCCGAGGTGCGCTTGCCAAACCAGCCATCGTCCATCACCAGCATATCCATGCCACAGGCGTGTGCCTCCCGCGCAAAGTCGATCATTAGGCGTGCGTCAATATCAAAGCGAAACGCCTCCCAGGAATTGAGCACCACGGGGCGCTGCGGAAATTTTTCCTTTGGCAGAATATGCCCGCGCACAAAATCGTGCATATTACGGGAAACCTGACCCACACCCTTTGCGGTATAGGTCATCACCGCCTCGGGCGAGGAAAAACGCTCGCCTGAGGCAAGAAGATAGGAGAAATTCTCCGCGCCAAGCCCCAGCAGCACACGTGTGATACCGTTAAGAGATAGCTCCACCTCATTAAGAAAGTTGCCGCTGTAAACAAGATTAAAGCCGTAAGCCTCGCCGCGCTCCTCGGTGGCACGGTGTGCACAAAGCAAAATGCAGGGGTTGTAGTGGTGGCTGCTTGAGCCGCGGCGACTGGCGATTTGCTGTATGCCGTGCGCCACGGGTGTGCGCTGGTAATTGCGCTCCTTCATGTGTCCGCCCCAAAAGCTGATCATATCAAGGTCGTTGCGCGGAATATCCAAGGAAAGTGACATGCATTTTTCAATACGCACATCATTTTTGCCGTTATTTTCAAGCACAAAATAGCGAGAGATCACATCACTTTCGGGAAAGATCGTGTAATAAAGATACAAGCGGCAAGCAGATACCGCATCCTCAAGGCAAAGCTCCAGAGTTTCGGTTTTTTCATCGGCTCTGCCCGAGGGCATGCCCGCCACGTCTCGTCTCCCCTTCAGCTTACGTGCCGAACGGTATGTGAAATTTGCAGCGGTGATACCGCTTTCCAGCTGACGAAGCCTCAGTGCCGTGGCGCGCATATCGCCGTTGCCATGAATGGGAAACTCCATGGAGGTCACATCGGGCACAAAGGTAAGACCGTATTCCTCATAGTAAGGCGCGAAGGACCACTTTTTTGTGTGATCGAAAAGCTTTGGTGTACGCACTCTTTTGCCGTAATAAAGATGCACGGGATATTTGCCGTGTGAAAGTCCCAATACATACATGGTGTTTCTTGTTCGCAGCGTGAATCTGCCGTTTTTCTTATCAATTGATATTGCCATAAGCGCCTCCGATAAATGATATTATCTTCATTATAGGGCAAAAAACAAGCAGGTGTCAAGTAAGATGTTGCGCTTTTTTATAACAATATTGCGCAAAGCAAAAGAAAAAGAACGGGTTGCCCCGTTCTTTTTCTTTTTTATCAAAATTACTGATAGGTGATCTGATCGATTACGTTACGCAGGCACTTTGCGCTGTGCTGGAGTCTTGCCTCCTCCTCCTTGGTGAGGGCTGCGGGGATCTTACCCTTAATGCCGTCCTTACCAACAATGGAGAGAACAGAAAGGCACACATCATCAACGCCGTACTCGCCATGCATCATGGTAGAAACGGCAAGCGCGGTCTCAATGCCGCTGAAGAGGATCTTGCAGATATCAACAGCTGCGCAGGCAACTGCATAGAAGGTAGCACCCTTGCGTGCAATGATCTCGCCGCCCGACTTGCGCACATACTGCTCAACCGCATCGTGATCGATGGGGGTATCGGGATGCAGGAACTTCTGGTACTCGTCAACATTGGTGGTGCAGATCGATGCCTGAGACCACGGAACAAAGGAGGAGTCACCATGCTCACCGAACACATATGCGTGTACGTTCTGCTGGCTGATCTCAAAGTTGTTTGCAAGCCAGTAGCGCAGACGTGCGGTATCGAGGGTGTTGCCCGAGCCGATGATACGGTTTTCGGGAATGTTGGTGATCTTGTGGAACACATAGGTCATCACGTCAACAGGATTGCTTACGATCACGTATACGGCGTCGGGCGCGTACTTAGTGATCTGGGGAGCAATGCTGCAAAGAATGTTGATGTTGGTCTGAGCAAGATCAAGACGGGTCATGCCGGGCCTGCGCGCCATACCGGAGGTGATCACAACGATATCGGAATCCACAGCATCCTCGTAGTCGCCGGCAGTGATCTTCACATCCTCCTGGAAAAACAGACCGCCCTGACCGATGTCAATAGCTTCACCCTCTGCCTTTTCCTTCTTGATGTCGATGATGACGATCTCGTTGGCTACGCCTTCAACAGCAAGTGTGTAGGCAATGGTGGCACCAACGTTTCCTGCACCGATAATTGTTACTTTTCTCATTTTTCTTCGTTCCTTTCGTGGTCTTTGTTTGTCTATTACTTACTGGTTTCGGCAACCATTTTGTAAACTGTGGCGATTTCCTCTTTGCGCTGTGCGGCAAGTGCCTTCATATCGGCGATCTGATTTGCGCCAAAGGCATCCAGGTCGCCCTGCTTCAGCTTGTCCTTATACATGCGGTCGGCAATGAGCGCGTAGTTGATATCAAGATCGATGATCTTGCCGCCAACCTCGCAAATGACAACATTGCTCTTGCCCTCCAGCAGCAGTTCTACCGCGCGCACACCCATTTCGGTGGCTGTGAAGCGGTCGCGCAGGGTGGGGTTGCCGCCGCGCACCACGTGCGCAAAGCGTGCAAACTTGGTCTCAACACCGGTTGCGGCATCGATCTTTTTGGCAAGCACCTCGCCGTACTTCTGTCCCTCTGCCGTGAGAACACCCTCGCTGACAACGATCAAAAAGCCGCGCTTACCCGCATCGGCGAGCGATTTCATGCGGGAAAGAAGCTCTGCCTCATCAAAGGAAACCTCTGGGATCACAGCCGCTACCGCGCCCGAGGCAAGTGCCGTGTAAAGCGCGATCTGACCGCAGTCACGCCCCATGACCTCAACCACGTTGCAGCGCTTGTGAGACTCACAGGTGTCGCGCAGGCAGTCGATCATCTTCATGGTGGTGTTCATTGCCGAGTCAAAGCCGATGGTATAATCGGTTGCGGTGATATCGTTATCAATGGTACAGGGAATGCCGATGGTGGGAATACCGCGATTGGTGAGGTCGGTCGCACCGCGGAAGGTGCCGTCTCCGCCAAGAGCTACAATGGCATCGATCCCATGACGCTTGCAGGTCTCAATGGCCTGGCGCATGCCCTCTTCTGTTTTAAATTCGGGGCAACGGTCGGAATAAAGCACCGTTCCGCCGCGCGAAATAATGTTGGATACCGTGCGGGGAGTGAGCGGCACGATATTATCGTGGATCAAGCCGGAATAACCGCCGAGAATACCAACGACCTCCACGCCCTCATCAAGCGCCTTGCGCGCCACGGCGCGGACAGCGGCGTTCATACCGGGAGCATCACCACCCGAGGTCAAAATACCAATCTTACGAAACTTTGCCATATAACTTCCTTTCTATCGCATCACTTCAGCATGTGGGATGCGAAATCAGCCTCATTTTATATTTTAATATATTACAGCGGGATTGTCAAGCGGAGATTGATAAAAATTTCACGCATTTTCGCCGTTTTTGCGCAAAAACCCGAGTGCCTCGGAAATGGCGCGCACCGATGCCACCTCTCGGATATACGCACGGTCACGGCGCGCACCCAGCGACAGGCGGCGCGAGATCACCTTATCCTTGGTGGCAACGGCAACATACACCGTGCCGACGGGCTCCGCCTCGGTGCCGCCGCCGGGACCTGCGAAGCCCGTGGTGGCAATCGCGAGATCCACTGCAAGGCGCGCAAGCGCGCCCTGTGCCATCGCCTCGGCAACAGGGGCGCTGACAACGGTATGTGCCTCGATCAGCGCGGGGTCAACACCGAGTATTTTTTCCTTTTCGCGCGTTTGGTAGGTCACAACGCCGCCCGCCACCACAGCGGAGCATCCTGCCACATCGGTCAGCTTTTTAGCAATGAGACCGCCCGTGCAGGATTCGGCAGTGGCAACCGTCATACCGCGTGTGATCAGCTCCGCAACCAGCGCGTGCTCGGGGTCAGGCACATCAATGCCGTATACATATTTGCCAAGCGGCAGTGTCATCAGTCGCTCCACCATCTCGTCGCAAAGCCTTGTGGCGTGTGCCTCGTCCGCATCCCGCGCGGTCACGCGCAAGCGCACCTCACCCGTGGCACAATAGGGTGCAACAGTGGGATTTTCACTGCTTTTGATCTCCTCGGGCAGCTCGCTCTCGACCGTGGATTCACCCATACCGATGATGTGCAGATTGCGGCTGACGAGAATGGCGGCGCACCGCTTTTTAAGATAGGGCTCTACCTGCTCACGAAAGAGCGGCTCCAGCTCACGGGGCGGACCCGGAAGCATGACCACGACCCTTCCCTCCTCATTTTCAAGCGCCAATGCGGGTGCCGTGCCGTAATCGTTTGGAAACACCACCGCGCCCTCGGGCATGAGTGCCTGCTTTTTGTTGTTATCGGTCATGGCGCGCCCCGTGGCGGAAAAATAGGATTCGATACGGGCAAGCGACGGCGCGTGCATTTCCATTTTACGTCCAAACACCCCCGCCACGGTCTCCTTTGTGAGGTCGTCATAGGTGGGGCCAAGCCCACCCGACATGACCACAAGATCGCTGCGTGACAGTGCTGCCCTTACATCCTCGGCAAGCCGCGCAGGGTTATCCCCCACCACAGCCTGGCGGTACACACCGATGCCAAGCGTGGCAAGACGGCGGGAAAGATACGCCGCGTTTGTATTTACGATATCGCCAATGAGAAGCTCTGTGCCAACACATAGGATCTCGGCACGCTCAAAGCAATTGTTTTTCATAAAAACGCTCCTTGCAAACTGTACTTTTATTATTCTATCATAATTTTCGGCATTTTGGGCGCGGATCACAGCAAAAATCTTGAAATTTTTTGGGCGGTGTGGTAAGATGAGAGCAGCAAGCTGCGAAGGGAGGGATTTTGATGTCGGCATGCATGCTTTGTCCGCGCCGCTGCGGTGCCGATCGTGCGGCGAGAGAAACGGGATTTTGCCACACGTCTGCCGATATTTTTGTTGCACGTGCGGCGGCACATCTGTTTGAGGAGCCCCCGATCAGCGGCACGCGCGGCTCGGGCACGGTCTTTTTTGCGGGCTGCTCGCTCGGGTGCATCTTTTGCCAGAACAAGGCGATCAGCCGCGGCACCGCGGGCAGTGCGGTGAGCGAGGACGAGCTTGCTGCGCTGCTGCTTGACCTTGCCGCCACGGGCGCGCACAACCTCAATCTTGTGACCGCCACACATTATACCGACCGCGTGGCACGTGTGCTAAAAATGATAAAGCCCCGGCTGAGTATCCCCATTGTATGGAACAGCAGCGGCTACGAATGCCCGAAAGCGTTACAGCTTTTAGAGGGCTTGGTGGATATTTACCTGCCGGATTTCAAATATATTTCCCCCACGCTCGCCGAAGCGTACTCGGGTGCGGCAGACTATGCCGAGGTTGCCACCGCCGCGCTTGCCGAAATGTACCGCCAGGTGGGTGCGGTAAGATTTGACAGCGACGGCATGCTACAAGGCGGCATGGTAGTGCGCCACCTGCTACTGCCCGGCTGCCGCCAAGATACGGCAGCCGTCCTGAAAGCCCTCGCCAAAGCGCTGCCCGTAGCCGACATTCGCCTCTCACTCATGCGCCAATACACCCCCGATTTTGCACCCCGTACAGCACCTAAAAATCTGCTGCGCCGTGTCACCACCTTTGAGTATCAGGCGGCACTAAGCCTTGCTGCTGAACTCGGCTTTGTGGGCTTTTCGCAGGGTAAGGATGCCGCCACCGCGGCGTTTACACCCGATTTTGACGTATGATCGCGAGAGATGTAAGTGGAAGGAAAAAGAAAGAGGGCGAGGGCTTGCTCCCGCCGCGATCCACGATACATTACAAGCCCATGCGCCAAATCGTATATTTTTTGCACTTCTCCATATCCTATATAAAAAACGAGGTGAATGGTATGGAAAAACGCAAGGATAAAAAGAATATCCCCGCAAACGGGCTGGAAAACAGCGCGTTTGGCACGGCAATGCTCGGCAATTTCAAGCCCGCCGATGCCAACCGCAGCAGCCGCGATATCTCGCTTGGCAACTTTGAGCCAACCAACAAAAAGCAGGATAACGGCGAGGAAAATTGAAAAAGCATGCCTCAAATGTGCTTACATTTGAGGCATGCCTTTATTTTCAACGAAAAAAACACAGCACGTTTGCACTCTTTTCTTACAAGCTGCTCATTTCCAGTTCAAATCGAACGGCGTCGGTGTTATCCTCGGAGTATTCGAGCTCCTCGGAAACAATGCCCGCGCTCACGACGGAGGAAAGCGCGCACACACAAAGCAGATAGCGGAAAAGCCGCTCCAAAACAAACGCAAGCCCGAGCGCAAGGCAAAGCTCCCGCGCGGTACGCGCGGGTGCGACGTGCCGATGCACAAGATAGGCAAAAAAGCGCTCACAAAGCACCGCCGCCTCCCCTCGCGGATGTACATCAAGCGAGATAGCCTCAAACATCGCACGGTGCGCCTCGTCAAGATACTCCAGCGTGGCAAAAAGCGCGCGCAGCGCTGCCTCGCTCGGCAGTGCGGGCACCTCGTATTTTTCGGCAATAACGGCAAGACGCTCCTCATAGGGCAAAGTCGGATCAGAAAGGATTGCATAAATCGCGCGGCGCACAGCCACAGTATCGATCTCGGCAGGCGCCGACAGGGACGCCTCCGCCTCACCCACGTGCACAAGCGCGCCATAATCCGCCTCGCCAAGGATCAAGCGTGCCGCCTCCTCACAAGCCGCACCAAGACCGCATTCCATGCGGTCTCCCACAACGTTATAAAAGCGCGGATGCTCACGGCAGATCTCACAAAGTGCACCCTCACCGAGCGCGGTGATGATCCTGCAAAGTCCCCTGTCGTCAAGCAACGCACAGTGCCCGTCGGAGCAGAGAGCAAAATGCGCGCCGTCCTCGTCCGACACAATGCCCGCTCGAATGAGGCTGCCGATCTCGCCCGCCGTCTGCGCGTAACGCGCCTTTGCTTCCTCATCGATATCGATCTCCCAGCCAACGCAGCAATTGTGGCAGCATTTATCCGCAATGCATTTAAATTTTTCAAAATAGCGCGGCGCTTGTAGCTCCATGCGTTCTCCTCCCTAGGGTCCAATTCACGCGTCCCTCTTTTTCATTTCATTGTATAGCGTATCGGTCATAATTGAGATCTTCATGCCTTAAATCTTCTCGCGTACCCACAGTGGCGGCAAAGCGCCTCGGCGGCACGGTGGTCGGTAAAGCCGTCATAGATGGCGCGGGCGCGGGGAGAGCTTAAAATTTCAGAAAGCGGCATCTCGTGCAGATTGCCGAGCGCGAGAACCCCATCGGCATCCAAACAGCAGGGCACCACGGTGCCATCGGCATGAATGCCCACTTGATTGCGGAGCGCATAGCAAAAGAGCGGTGCATCTGACGCGATGGCGGGGGCGCCCATATCGGGCCAATCAAATTCCTCGCCCCATTCGAGAAACACCTTGTGCGCAAGGCGATAGCCGCTCCATTTATCCTCCCATGGGTCGGGAAAGGCGGCGCGAAGCGCCTCTATCACCTTGGCGTTTTCACGCTCCCCCGCACCGCCGATGTTCCACAGGCGAAACGCAACGATTGCACCCCGTTTGGCGATTTCTTTGCCAAATTCAATACATGAGGGGAGATAATTCACATCGGCAAACGCGGCGTTAGCGGCAGGTGCATGCAGCGATATGCTCACTTTATAAGGCGGCGTGTCAAGAAGCGCTTCGCCACGCTCCCCCAGTAAGGTGCCGTTGGTGGTAATGGCAGGCAAAAAGCCCTTTTCCCACGCGCGTTTTACAAATTGCGGCAATAACGGGTGCAAAAGCGGCTCACCCATTAGGTGGAAAAAGAGATATTTCACCTCACCCGCCAAGCGGTCGGTCAAGGCTTCAAACTCCGCCTCGGTCATGCGGCGCGGCGCACGCGCCGTTCCATGGCAAAAAGCACAGGAAAGATTGCAGATATTTGAAATTTCAAGATACGCCTTTTCCATCTCGGCAATGCTCCTTTCGGTAAAGTGATGTGTCCGCCGCACTACTGTAACAAAAAGGGGCTGAATTTCTCCAGCCCCTCAAGTGTATATCCGAAAACATACACCCCTATTGATATTATAATATCATACTTTTCGAAAAAATGCAAGTACTTATATAATTTCAAAAAATAAGGCTTCACAATTTACCGCCTTGCTGCGCGGCGGCGGGACGGGAATTTCGCCTGCGGCGAATATACCCACGCCCTACTCCTGACAAGCGAGCTTGTCGATCTTTGGGCGGGGTATGCGCACCCGCGTTTGTGCGCTCCGCCATTTCGCAAAAAGAGCACAGCATTTTTGCGCACAAACCGGGGCGCGCCGCGCCACTCCAAAGAGAAATGCCACCCACAAGGGGTGGCATTTCTCTTTGGAGCAGGCGACGGGAATCGAACCCGCATCTCCTGCTTGGGAAGCAGGGGTTTTACCACTAGACTATGCCTGCGGACAACGGTTTTATTATATACGAAAGCACGGGGTTTGTCAATGCCTCGGCGGCAAAAAAGCGAAAAAAATTTCGCATTCTTCTACAAAAATCGAAAGGGAGGTGAGGGGTTGCTCGAAAAGGCATATCTCGAGATCACGAATATCTGCAATCTTTCCTGCAGCTTTTGTCACGGCACGCGCCGTCCGCACCGAAAAATGACCGAGGCGGAATTTGAGCATCTGACCGACCGCCTGACGGGTCGGGTGAAATATCTCTTTTTTCATTTGATGGGTGAGCCGCTGCTCCATCCCCTCTTGCCGCACTTTGTGGCGCGCAGCCGCGAAAAGGGCTTTTTGCCCGCCATCACCACCAACGGCAGCCTGCTTGCCACGGCGGGCAAGGCGCTGGAGGCGGCGCCGCCCTATAAAATCAGTATTTCCTTGCACGCGCCCGCAGCCAACCCTGCCTTTGCCGATGCTGCGTATCTTCAAAATGCCATTGCTGCCGCCAAGGCGCTGGCTTCGCGTGGCAGCATCATTGCCTTTCGCCTTTGGAATCTCGGCGGTGAGGGTGAGGTGGAAAACGCCGCCGTGCTGGAGGCGCTGCACCGCGCATACGAGGGGGAATGGGAGCGAAAATGGAGTGGTTGGCGGCTTGCCGACCGCGTGTTTTTGGAGTGGGGCGAGGAGTTTGCCTGGCCCGACCCCGCCGCCCCCGCGATCCCCGAGGACACGCCCCTCTTTTGCTATGCGCTGCGCAATCAGATCGGTATTCACGTTGACGGCACCGTGGTGCCCTGCTGCCTTGATGCCGACGGGTGCCTTGCGCTTGGCAACCTGCACGCGCAAACGCTGGAGGAGATTTTAAACAGCCCCCGCGCCCGCGCCGTTTACGACGGCTTTACCGTACATCACGCCGCCGAGGAGCTTTGCCGTCGCTGTGGGTATGCCCGCCGCTTTCGGGCGTGACCGGCTTGACTTTTGTACGCACGTATTATACAATAAAAATATTATCAATAAAGGAGAAAAAATTATGAAAACAATCAAGGTAGAGGCACTCTCAAAGGAAGCGTTTGCACCCTTTGGTGCGTATTATGATATGGCATCCCCCGAGGGGTATGCCCTTGCGGGCGAGCTGCATCGCTTTTTCCCCGACAGACTCACGGCATACGAGGGGGGACAGGTTGCCTTTTCGCCCATTCTCGTGCGCCGACCCGATGAGATGAAAATTACCGAAATCGAATACCATACCACCACTTGTGAGATCATTATGCCGCTGAATGACGATATGATCCTGCACGTGGCGCCCCCCTCGGCGGGCAAGCCCGTGCCCGCGCACACCCGCGCGTTTCTGGTGCCGAGGCACACGATTATCAAAATGAATGCCTGCGTGTGGCACCTGGCACCCCTCCCCGCGAGTGCCCCCGAGCTTTGCGCAATGATCGTGCTGCCCGAATGCACCTATATGAACGACTGCACCGTCGTGCCCCTTTCCCCCGAAGAACAATTCGTTATTGAAATGTAAAAATGTAAATCAATAAAGCACGGCTGTGCCAAAGGGCACAGCCGTGCTTTACTTTTCAGTTTTCCGCGTCGGTGCGCTTTTTCTCGGTCGGCTCAAAGTTGCCAAGCGAGAGGTCGCCCTCGCGCAGGTCAAGCGCCGCCGGCTTGAAGTTGCCCATCGTGGCAGACGGAAGCACGCTGTTTTCCACACCGTTTTGCGGTGTTTTTCTTTTTCTATCGGACGTCGGCATCGGTATCCCCCACTTTTTTCTTTTAGTATGGGAGCGCCGTGCGGCGTTTATACGTCAAAGTGCGGGGTGTAGTCCTTTTTTGCCGCATCCTTGCCCTGCATCACCCCGAGAAAGCCGAGGGCGCAGGCGTGCTGCAGCACCGCCTCGTATTCAAAGGTGGTCACGCGGCGCTTGAGGTTGGCGGGCGCATCCTCGTCTGCAAAATCGGGGGTGTATTGCCGCAGGAGCGACAAGCGAATTTCACTGACGGGCAGCGTTTTTGCAATGCGGTCAAGCACGGCAAGCGAATCGTGGCGGCAAGCGGGCAGCACCAGATGCCGCACCACGACCCCACGCTGCAGCATACCGTCCGCCCCCGTGCGAACAGCCCCCACCTGACGGTACATCTCGGCAAGGGCGGCGGTGGCGTGCGCGGCGTAATCGGGCGCACCCGAATATGCGGCGGCAAGGGCGGGGTCAATATATTTGAAATCCGGCAGGTAAATATCCACCAGCCCCTCCAAAAGTCGTAGCGTATCGGCACATTCATAGCCGCTGCTGTTCCACACCACGGGAATTTTCAGTCGTGGCTTGACGGCGGCAAGCACGCGTGCGAGGTGCGCGGTATAATGCGTGGGCGTGACGAGATTTATGTTATGCACGCCGCTGTCGGCTAAGGCAAGCAGCTCGTCGGCAAGCGCCGCCTCACCGATCACGCGCCCCGCGTTCCCGCGGCTGATCGCTTTATTTTGGCAAAAGCGGCAGCCAAGCGAGCAGCCGCAAAAAAAGACCGCCCCCGACCCCCCGGTGCCGCTGAGGAACGGCTCCTCATAAAAATGAGGGGCAATGCGTGCGATTTTGATGTCGTTTGCGACGTGACAAGCACCCGTCCTGCCATCCTCGCGCCGCGCGCCGCATTTGCGCGGGCAAAGCCTGCAGCCCGTCATTTCCACCCCTCCTTTTTTCGTTCTGCTGCCAATATATCATATTTTTCAAAAAAATTCAAGTTTTTTGTGATTTTTGCGGCACGGGCGAGGCTTTTGTGTTACAATAGATAATAGAATTACAGAAAGAGGTATCGCTATGGAAAAAAGATGCTTTCAAAAAGCCGAGATACTTTGTGTTGGCACCGAGCTGTTGATCGGGGATATCGTCAACACCAATGCGGCGTTTTTATCCCGCCGCCTGGCGGCACTCGGAATCGGCGTATACAGGCAAGCGGTGGTGGGGGATAACCCGCAGCGCCTTGCCGAGGACGTGCGCGCGGCACTCTCGCGCGCCGACCTTGTGGTGATGTCGGGCGGGCTTGGGCCGACCTATGACGATCTCACAAAGGAAACGGTGGCATCTGTTTTCGGGCGGGCGCTTTCGCTGCACGCCCCATCCCTTGCCCGCATCGAGCGTTATTTTGCAGCCACGGGGCGCAAAATGACCGAAAATAACAAAAAGCAGGCAATGATGCCCGAGGGAGCGATCGTTTTCCCAAACGATTACGGCACAGCCCCCGCCCTTGCTCTTGAAAACGGGGAGGGAAAAGCGGTGGTGATGCTGCCGGGGCCGCCAAGAGAGCTGGAGCCGATTTTTTGCGAGCAGGTGGAGCCTTATCTGAAGCGCCGCACGGCGTCGGTGCTGGTCAGCCGCAATCTGCACGTGATCGGTATGGGCGAATCCTCGGTGGAAAACGCGATTCCCGCAGCACTGCTTGACTCCAAGAACCCCACCGTGGCGACCTACTGCACCCCCGGGGAGGTGCGGCTGCGCGTGACGGCAAGCGCGGCGAGCGAGGCGGCGGCAGCGACCCTTTGCGACGAGATGGTGGAAGCGCTGAAAAGCACCCCCGTGGGGGCATATATCTACGGCATTGACGTGCCCTCACCCGAGGCGGCGCTGGTGGCAGAGCTGCAGCGTACGGGGCTGGTGCTGACCACGGCAGAATCCTGCACGGGTGGTCTGATCGCCAAGCGCGTGACCGATATTTCGGGTGTGTCCGCCGTGTTTGCGGGCGGCTTTACCGTGTATCACACCGAGCAAAAAACGAAACAGCTCGGCGTGCCTGCCGCGCTGATCGAGGCGCACACCGGCTGGCTGCCCGAGTATCACTGAGCCTGAACA
>CAZOWH010000035.1:0-13501 GCA_964583425.1 uncultured Lachnospiraceae bacterium | reverse complement strand
AAGGTATTTTTTGAAGAAAAGCGATTAGAGATAAGGGAGATACTACGACAATTATGCCAGTGGAAGGGGGTAGAAATAATTGAGGGCGAGGTGTGCCCGGATCATATACATATGCTGGTCAGTATCCCGCCCAAAATGAGCGTTTCGGGGTTCATGGGATACCTCAAAGGAAAAAGTGCATTGCTGATATTCCAGAAATATGGAAACATGAAATTCGCATACCGAAACCGCGAATTTTGGTGTAAGGGATATTACGTGGATACCGTGGGGAAGAACACGAAGGCAATAAAAGAATATATCTCTGAACAATTAAAAAAAGACAGAGAAAGCGATCAATTAAGTATGTTCGACCCACGGGACCCATTTATGGGTAGTAAGTAACAGATGCATGGCTGGCAGGCCAATAAAAAGCGCATTTGTGCGCCGCCAGTAGTATTAGGGCTATGCCCAAAATGAAATACCACCGCTATTTGCGGGTGGATTTTTATTTATTCTTGTTTGAGCTTGGCGCGTGCTACGCGTACGCATGTGGACATACCGTAAGGGTAGCCCGTTGCGTTCACAGTCAGTGTGTCACCGTTTTGCATAAAGTCAAGCGCCTCGCCGTTATCCATCCAGGTGATCTCCTCGATCTGCTCTGGCACGCGGTTAAAGGAGAGTGCGCCTGCGTACTTGCCGCCCACGGTCACGTTTACATTGCCTCGTTTGCCGAGATCGTGTACAAAAATGTAAAGGTAGCCGTCGCCCGTCAGCATAAAATTTTTGGCGTTCTGGCAGGTTGCCGTGTGCGGCTTGCCCTCATAGATCGCCTCGCCGTAAAGTGCCATCCATTTGCCGAGGATGCGCATCAGCTCGCGCTGCATGGGGTCAACGCCGCCCTGCGCTGTGGGGCCGATATTTAAGAGGTAATTCGCCCCCACGCGCCGACAGGCACAAAGGTGCTCAATGATAGAGAGGGGAGATTGATAATTAAAATCGTTTTCGCCAATGCCCCAATGGTCGTTTAAGGTGTGGCACATTTCTGCGGCAACGTATTTGGGCATCCCCTCACGGTTCATGGGGGTGGGACGCCCCTGCTCAAAGGTCACGGAGTCGATCTCGGGGTGACCGAGCTCACCCCTGTGCGAAAGCCCCGTGTTATTGACGATGATCGCCTCGGGCTGGTATTTGCGGATGGTGGCATACAGCTCGCCCACTTTCCAATCGGCATCCTTGCGGCTCCAGTTGCCGTCAAACCACAGGCCGCCGATCTTGCCGTAATTTTTGCAAAGGATTTCTACACTTTGGCGCAGATATTCAAGATACGTATCAAAGTTTTCGTTAAAATCCTTGTTATACCAATCCAGCGTGGTATGGTAGAAGAAGGGCACGATGCCGTGCTTGTTGCAGGCATCCACAAATTCGCGCACCAAATCGCGCCCCGCGGCACTGTGCGGTGCATCAAATTCGTTTAAGCCGCAGGTGTCGTATAGCGAAAAGCCCTCATGATGGCGGGTGGTCAGGGTAATATACTTGCATCCCGCAGCCTTGGCAGTCAGCACCAACTCCTCTGCATTGAAGTCCTCTGCGGTGAAGGTGTCCTTCAGCAATTTGTATTCGTCCATGCTGCGCTTGTGAATGTGATAGGTCCATTCTCCCATGCCAAGCTGGGAATAAAGCCCCCAGTGCACAAACATGCCAAGCCCCATTTTTTCAAAATCCGCAATGTATTTCAGCGGCTTCGGAATTGCCATATGCGATATCTCCTGTGTTTAAAAGCGTTGCTTGGGGTTAATTGTATTATAGTGCATTAGAGCGCGAATTGCTTGTAGTATTCACGCCAATCATATAACGATATTCACTTTTGATATGCATTCGTGCAAAGGCTGTGCAATGAGGCTTGACAGAATTATCCAAGAAGTACATCCACCGTCAGCATCAAGCAAAAGCCGATCAGCAGGGCATAGGTCGCGCCGCGCTGGTTGCCGTGTGCGTGCGTTTCGGGAATCATTTCGTCACTGATCACATAAAGCATTGTGCCGCCCGCAAAGGCAAGCGCAAAGGGCAAAATGGCGGTGGCAAGGCTGACCGCCAGATAGCCGATCAGCGTACCGATAATTTCAATTACACCTGTGAGTGCCGCAATGAAAAAGGTTTTGTGCGGCTTCACGCCCGCAGCCAGCATAGGTCCGATGATGACCATGCCCTCGGGAATGTTTTGCAGTGCAATGCCGCCCGCAATAATGAGGGCGCGCGCAGTGTTGCCTGAGCCGAAGCCAACGCCGGCGGCGATGCCCTCGGGTAGATTATGAATGGCAATGGCGGTTACAAAAAGCAGGACCTTGCTCAGGCTTTTGTTGTTGTGTGGCTCCTCATCCTCCGCGCCTACCAGCCTGTGCAGGTGGGGAACCAGCTTGTCCACCAGATTAAGACATATCGCGCCTGCAAAGACACCTGCAATTGTGATCAGCAGACCGAATTTTCCGCCGTAATCGAGTGAGGGTAGGATCAAGCCGAAGACCGCTGCCGATAGCATCACGCCTGCCGCAAAGGAGAGCACGATATCGGAAAACTTGTGCGAGAGTCCTTTAAATAAAAAGCCAATAACGGCACCGAAAATCGTTGCGCCGCCCACGCCAAGCGCGGTTAGTAAAATCACTTCCATTGCAGCTCCTCCAAACGGGATATTCTACATATATTGTAGCCCGAGAACATTGCCTTGTCAACAGAAATGCTGTCGGAATATATCGATTTTTAAAACAGCAGCGTGTCTTACAGCTTTTTTCTGCCGCCGTCGATCTGAATGCTTTGCCCCGTGATGTAGCTTGATTGATCGGAGGCAAGGAAGCAGATCAGCTCGGCATTTTCGCGGTCGCTGCCGGTTCTTGCCATATAAGACAGCTCCGAGGGTTGGGTGTATGTAACATCATCCTTTTCGGCAGGCGAAACACTGCCAGGAGATACGGCATTCACGCACACACCTTGCTCGGCAACCTCCTTGGCAAGCGATTTGGTAAAGGAAATGATCGCCCCCTTTGTTGCCGAGTAGTGCGCCATGTTCCTGTTGCCGTACACGCCCGCAACCGAGGCAAGGTTGATGATCTTGCCGTAATGCTGCGCGAGCATTTGGGGTAGGACTGCTTTTGTAACATAAATGGTGCCCATTACGTTGACATCAAAGAATTTTCGCCAATCGGCAGTCGGGGTATCCACAAAGGCAGAGCGGCATCTCCAAAGCGCCGCATTGTTCACAAGAATATCGATCTTGCCAAAATGCGCAAGGGCATCGGCAACTACCTCGTTTACACGTGTCTCGTCGCTGATATCACAGTTGTAGATCAGCACGTTCTTGGTGTATGCCGCAAGCTCGGCTTTCACCGCCTGCAGCTTTTCAAAATTGATGTCAAGCAAAACAAGCTTGGCGCCGTATTCGGCAAGCTCAAGCGCGGCGGCTCTGCCAATACCCACCGAGGCACCTGTAACCAGTGCCACTTTTTTATTAAAGTTCATAATAATTCCTCCTTCACACCGTACGGTGCTACCCTTATTATAAAGCAGGCATTTGCGGAAATCCATATCCGAACCTATATGCTTTTTGGCTGAATTTATATTGTTGTATCGATTTGCAAGGCATTTTTTATACTTTGTTGACTTTTTCTATACTTCTTGCTATAATCGAGATGATATGATGAATGGCAAAAGGAGAGAGCACAGATGCTACGCGAAAATTTTGTGATCACAGAGCTTGTAGGCGCATTTATCGCAAACGATCCCGCAGGGCGCAAAAAGGAGTTTATCGACCGCCGCTCTGCCTGCTTTATTCTCACGCAAAGGGGCAAGATCCGCTTTCGCTATCCGGGCGGGGAGGTGGTTGCCGAGGTGGGGCGCCCCGTGTTTTTGCCGCGGGGGCTCAGCTATATCAACGAATGCCTTGAAGCCGCCGAAAGCTACGTGTTTAATTTTCAGACCCTAAACCAATCCATGGCGCCGATGCAGCTGGCACCGCTTGCGGGTGACCTTGCCGAAAAATATTATGAAGCCATCTGTGCTGCCTCGCTTTCACCGTCCCTGCAAAGTAATCTCTTGATCTTTGAGAGCTTATATGCGCTTGCCCGCAGGCTTCTTGATGTAGGGGAGTCCGCAGGTGATCTGCATCCTATCGTGCGGGAGGCAATGGTATTTATGCAGCAGCATGCGGCAAATGCACAATTGACGGTAGCTGATATGGCGCGCCACTGTCATATCAGCGAGATATGGCTGCGCAAGCTGCTTGAAAAGGAATTACATACCACGCCACATCGACAATTGATCGCTATACGTATGAAAAAAGCAAGCCTACTGATCGAGGATAAACGCCCGCTGAAGGAGGTTGCCGCCGCCGTTGGGTATTCCGATGTCTTTCAGTTCAGCCGTGCTTATAAGCGCCATTTTGGGCATGCACCGTCGAAAATGAAATAAAAATAGGCTGTCTCACATGCCGAGTGAGACAGCCTATTTGATATCGTGACAACATGTGAGATCAAATGCATAATATGCCATACGGCAATCGGAGGCGCAAAGAATGCACTTGGAGTTTGATATTTTATCGTGTACGGCAGTGCAGCTCATTTATCCTCGGATTTATCCGAAGCCGCGTTCTTGCTTTCAGCATTGCCGTCCTTTGGCTTGGCTTTCAGCATATTTACCAAAACGATACCAAACAAAATCGCAGAAGCACCAAGGAGCAATGCGGTGCAGGCATATAAACTAGGGGAACGGTCTATAAATAAATTCAAAATATTCATGCTGCTTCCCAAAAGCAGGCAGATCGAGGCTATCAATTGCAGGATCCTTATTTTTTTCATAGCGGCACCGCCTTTCGGGATCATTATAGCATAAAAGGAAATGGATGTCAATTGTATATTTATTCAAATAGGGGATTGTGCTGTATTTGTTTCCGCCATTTTGCGGGGGAAAACCCTGTTTTTTTGACAAAGCGCTTGTAAAAATAAGCGTAATCGGCATAGCCGCATTCTCTTGCCACCTCTTCGATCGGTCTTGATGTGGTTTCCAGCAGATACATGGCACGCTTTATTTTTACGTCATTGATGTATTGAAAGGGAGATGTGCCAAGCTCTCTGTTGAAAATGCGTATTACATAATTTTTGCTATAGTTAAATTCTCGGCAAATATCCGAAAGCGAAGAGATGTTTTCAATATTGCTTTCTATATACTCGGATAATTTCTGTGCTACGGGCGTTTTACCCGGCTTTACGCGAAGGGATAGCAGCAGCTTTAAAAACAGATATTGCAGCTCACTGTAAAGTGCCTGCTCATGTGAAGCGGTGTCGATTCTGTTCATCAGCACGGCGAGCGAGGCGTGATCGAATACACCTGTATGTGACAATGCGTGCGGTGCGTCGGTCCACTCCGCGTCAAAATGCACGTAAAGGTACTTTGGTGCGTTACTGGCAAGCTCTCCTGCTTGGTGACAGCTTTTTCGCTGAATATAATATTCTCCCGCACACACCTCGCGCCTTTCACCGTCCTCGGAAAAACGTAAAACGCCGTCATAGACCAAAAGTAAAACATTATCTCTGCAAAAACGGGTCACGTGGTGTTCGTTTTTTTCAAAAAAACGCAAGGATGCGTGCTTGAAAAAAACAGGTTGGCTTAAATCAATTCCCATCATATTCCCCCGTGTGGCGTTATTTGTGGGCTTATTGTAGCACGGTTGTGTGATTTTGTCAATATATTCTGCATTTTTATCAATTTAAATCGGGGATGATGTGTGATAAAATAAATACACAACGCAGCTCCGCAGAAATTGCGAGAGAAATAAAAAGTGAGGAGAGCAGCTATGCATAAATGGAATTTTTACACCTCAAATCAGATAAAGCCGCAGGGCTGGCTGAAGCGCCAGCTTGAAATTCAAGCAGAGAGCCTCAGTGGAAATTTGGATAAGGTCTGGCGGGACGTGCGGGACAGTGCTTGGATCGGCGGAGATGCCGAGGGCTGGGAGCGTGTGCCGTATTGGCTGGATGGCTTCATTCCGCTTGCCTATCTTTTGGAAAATGCGGATATGATCGCAAGGGCGAAAAAATATATTGACGCCATACTTTCCTATCAAAAGCCGAGCGGCTGGATCTGCCCGTGCAGTGATGAAGAGATTCCAACATACGATACCTGGGCGGTGCAGCTGATATCAAAGGTTTTGGTAGTGTATTATGAGTGTGCGGGAGACGAGAGGATCCCCGCGGTGCTCTATCGGGTGTTGAAAAATTATTATGAGCTGCTGGCAGACGGTACGATACAGCTGTTCAGATGGGGAAAATACCGTTGGTTTGAGGCCTTTGTTGCGATCCGTTTTCTCGCGAAAAGATATGACGAGGCGTGGATATCCGATCTTGCAAGGATCCTCAAGGAGCAGGGGGCAGATTACAGCCGCATGACCGAGCTTTGGAAGCGCCCCATCAACAAATGGACGCTTGATACGCACATTGTCAATCTTGCCATGATGCTGAAGTATGAGGCTCTGACATGTGACATGCTTGGTGAGAGCTATGCGGATGTGGCAGACCGTCTTGTCACCGTGCTGAGGGAATACAACGGCACGCCTGTGGGTCTGTTTACGGGTGACGAATGCCTTTCGGGGCTTAGTCCCATTCAGGGCACCGAGCTTTGTGCGGTGGCGGAGCAGATGTACTCCTATGAGTGGCTGCTCGCATACTCGGGAGATAGCAAGTGGGCAGAGCGCCTTGAGGTGCTTGCCTTTAATGCGCTACCCGCTACCATCAGTGATGATATGTGGGCGCACCAATACGTGCAGCAAAGCAATCAGATCGCCTGCCAAAAATTTCCCGGTAGATCTCTTTTCAGAACAAACGGTAAGGAAGCGCACCTGTTTGGACTTGAGCCAAACTTTGGTTGCTGCACGGCAAACTTCAATCAGGCGTGGCCCAAGCTGGCACTTTCCACCTTTATGTACCGTGACGGTACGGTTTTTTCCGCAGTTCCAATCCCCGCAACGCTCGTAACCAAGGAGGTTTCAATCACGCTCAAGACCCAATATCCCTTTGAAAACAAGCTGGAATATACAGTAGATGCGAAAAAGGATATGAAGCTACTCGTGCGCGTGCCCTCCTTTGCCAAAAATCTCATGGTGAACGGCAAGTCTACTGCCTTTTGCGAGGAGCTGATCTTTGAGATTTCCGCAGGGGAGTGTACCCGTATTACGGTTGAATTTGATACTGTTCCCGTGCTTTTTGACCGTCCGCATAGCCTAAAGAGTGTAAAATGTGGCTCGCTGGTATTCTCTTTGCCCATCGCTCATGAGAAAAAGACGCATGAATACGAAAGGGACGGCGTGGAAAGAAAGTATCCTTACTGCGACTATGAGTATATTCCAAAATCCGACTGGAACTACGCATATGCTTCGCCCTTCTTTACGGTCGAGCGCCGCGAGGTCGGCGATATTCCGTTCAGCTCGGAAAATCCGCCCGTGGTGATGAAGGCGGAGGTGAAAAGGATCGCGTGGGGGCTTGAGGAAGGGTGCGATACTGTTTGCGCAAAGCTACCCGAATCCCGCACACCCCTTACAGGGGCAAAGGAGATTGAGCTGCACCCTTATGGCTGTGCCAAGTTGCGCATGACCGAGCTACCCTTGATCTGATAGCCAAAATAAAGCAAGGGGCTGTCTCAAATGCTCTTAAAATCGCATTTGAGACAGCCCCATTTTTTGGCACGTGTTGACAAAAAAGATGCCAACTTAAAAATGGTGAAGACCTTTGTATTATAAGGGATTTCGCACATTTCCTCTAAATAATCTGATGTTTTTTCTTGCCGCTTTTCCAGCGTTGGACTCTCCGTGACAATCTTAAAGCTTTTGCGAAAAAATGCCGATTTTGTATCAGTTTTGACGAAAAAGATGCAAATCTGCAGCTGCGGTTTTTTTCTTTTCCTGTTGTTCCCTCGCAAATGAATAAACCAAGTATTGTCTCAAATGCTGTAAAATTCGCATTCGGGGCAGCTTTTTTCACATCTTTTTTATTGCATTGATGCTGCAAATATATTATAATGCTTTCAAATTGAGCCATAAATTAACCGCTAAGGAGAATGAAAATGAATTACTACATAATAAAAAAGGTTGGCAGCGAGGTGGACTGGTCGATGGAGGAGAGCCTTGAAATCGGTAACAGATACCTCGACACCCCCGATGAGCTTCGCGCATTTGCTCAGGTCTGCTACAACGATGAGGGCATACAAGTTCATCTTTGGTCGGAAAACGACGACGTAAGAGCGGTCGAGACCGACATTTTAGGCATCCCCTGTAAGGATAGCTGCCTTGAGTTCTTCTTTGCCCCGGAAGAAAATGATGTCAGATATTTCAATATTGAATTCAACGCAAACTGCTGTTTGTACCTCGGGCTTGGACGATGCATGGCAGATCACACAAGACTCATCCACAACGAAGGCGCCGCGCTCTTTTCTCCCAAGGCATCACTTACAAAAACCGGCTGGGAGATCTTTTACACCGTGCCTTACAAATTTATCCGCAGATTTTTCCCCAATTTTGAAATAACAAAGGGAAAGAAGATCCGCGCAAACTGCTTTAAGTGCGCCGACCTTACAACTCCCGCAAATTATCTTTCTTGGAGTCCCATTACTTCCGCACCTCTTAGCTTTCACAAGCCGGAGTGCTTCGGTATCATGGAGTTTGACGACTGATATTATTATCAAAGAGCATTCGTAAATGCAGGAGAAAATTACAGTTTTTTGTAAAAAGCCCTTTCAATTATCGCCAAGCACCTCTGCCCACGCTTCACTCACAGCGTCGCGTCACGTCCGCTTTTGCGAAAACGCAAAGGAGTTGATCCCACCTGCTTTTTAAACAGTCGGATAAAATAATTGTAATCGGAAAATCCGCAGAGCTCGGCAATCTGTGTGACGTTGAGTTCGGGTTCAGCGCGCAACAATTCCTGTGCACGCTGCAAACGCTTTTTGATGATAAAATCGTTCACGGTAACTCCGAATTCATTGTGAAACAACCGATATGCCGCGTTTTTTGAAAGAAAGAATTTATTGCAAATGGTCGTTAAATCGATTTTTTCGTGCAGGTGCTCGTCTATGTATTGCTCTATTTTGATCGATAGCATACTGCGGTTGTAGGCGATCAGACCGTCCGCCCAAAAGGATTTGATCAGAATATCTAAAATGTCAAATAACGAGCGTAGTTTTTTCTCACATACAAGGGGTACTTTCCCGTAAAGTGCCTGTAATTGCTCCAAGGGAAGGGCATACCGCGAGGCAATTGACCGCAGCTTGTCGGGCGACGAATACCGATGTTCACCATCGCGGAACTGTCCAATCTGGATATAGGCAATCAATACCTCGTCATATACGATGGGTAAGATCGTTTCCATCAGCCCTGCGTGGCAGGTATAACAGCTGATCTTACGGTTGAGCGATACCTCCTTCATGTGAATCAGGTTTGATTGAGCACAGTGTTCCATGCATTTGTCCTGCCCTCGAATATACGAGCAATACGGCGTGTAGGCGGGGGAGCTTGCCACAATTTTCCTTGAAGCATCGTACAGTGCTACGGCAATCTCAGTGCTGTTATAAAAATCCGAAAGCACTGGTTCCAGCTTTTTCTTATCAAATATGCATTCCATAATTTTATGATAATACATCTACAAAAAAATGTCAAGTATCTTTCATGTCGGGAAAATAATGCTATTTTCAAAGAAAAATCTTCTATACAAGGGAAACGGGGGATGCTATAATGGAGATAATCAATACGATTGAGAGGGAGATTATATGCAGTTAGAACAACTTTGCGCATGGATCGATGACGAAAAACAGGAATTATTTGATTTGCTCAGCGCTCTGATACAGATCAATTCCGAGAACTTTGCCGTAGGCGGAAACGAGGCTGCCTGTGCCAGATACATATACGATATGTGCCAAGAAATGGGGCTTGACAGCGAAATGTATTCTCCTATGGATTTAGAGGGGTTTGACAAACACAAAGAGTACTATCCCGGTCACAATCTTGAAAACCGCTATAACGTAACGGCGCGCTGGAAGGGTAAGCAAGATCGCGATGAGCTGATGCTGATGGGGCATATCGACACGGTGGAGATCGGCGACGTTGCCAACTGGAGTGTCCCCCCTTTGTCGGGTGCCATTCGCGACGGAAAAATTTTTGGCCGAGGGGCTTGCGACGACAAATACGCATTGGCAACCGTGCTGTTTCTTTTAAAACTTTTGAAAAAGCAGGGCTTCGTGCCAAGGGCCAATCTGGTCTTTTCCGCTTACGTTGACGAGGAGCACGGCGGCTCTCACGGCGCATTGGCGGCGGTGCTGCGCCACCCTTGCCCGCGTATTGTCAGCATGGACGGCGTTGAGGATCAAATCTGGCACTGTGGCGCCGGTGGCGGCATACTGAAGTATTCCTACCACACCAAGGGCATCGCAGACAGCGCGAAGCAAACGGCATGTGCCATACCGCTTGTAATGGAAACGATAGAAAAATTTGCGCGTGCACGTCGTAATGAATTAGAGGAAAACAGATTTTATAAGGGCACGATCATTCCCGCAACCGCACTGCGGTATATGGGAGTGCGTGCAGGTGATAACGGCGTAGATCTTGGACGGGGTGAGGTTAGGTTTGTGTATTACACGGACAAGACGGCGGAGAAAATACGCGCTGAGCTGGATGCAATGGAAAAAGAGCTGACGGATAAGCTTGCCGTGTTTGATATTGAGGGAGAGGGCTTTGCGCAAACGACCAGATTTTTTCACTATGCGTATTGTGAGCCTGATAGTGAGGACGTGCAAAACATGCTGGTCGCATCAAGGGCGGTAACCGGACGTGAGCCGCTGGTGTGCGGCTCGGGGCATTCCGATCTATCCGTTATCTTCAAATACGGCAGTGCCAATGCATACGGCTTTGGCGCAGGACGCGATTTCAGCCTCCTGGGCGGCGCGCATCAGCCTGACGAATATATCGAGTGCGATAAATTTTTGGAATACACAAAAATTATAGCAGCATATATTCTGAAAACATTGGGTTAAGGAGGAACGTATGATTATCAGAACATTAAGAACAGACGAAAACGGCAAGGCGAACGAGGTGCGCAGTCTTGGTTATGTTTTCTCCATTGATATTGAGCAAGAGGAGAAGATTTCGCTCCCAGTGGAAATGATCGGTGCATTTCTTGATGATGACGCTACGCTCATTGCAATGGTTCATATACTTGAATATCAAGTGGTACGACAGGGACGATATGTGCCAACACTCGGCATTGGCGGTGTGGCTACACGTCCTGAATACCGCCGTATGCAAGCTATTAGAAAAATTATGGATAAAATTTTTGAAATGGCTCCCGAGCGCGGATGGGAGATCAGCCTTCTTTATCCGTTTTCCTATGATTATTACAGAAAATTCGGTTATGAATACATAGCCGACAAAATGACGGTCAAGCTGCCGATGAAAGCACTAAGCCGCTTTGAGAGAAGCAGCTCCGTTCGGCTTTACAGCTATAACAGCAAGGAAGTGTTGCAGGATGTTCTCTGCGTGTATCATGCGTATGCCGAGCGATTTGACGGTATGCTTTTGCACGATGAGAAATGTGAGGCTTATAGCGCCAATCCATTTGTGGAAAGAAGGCATACTTACGTGCACTATTCCGCGCAGGGTATACCCAACGCCTCGGCAACCGTCAGCATAGGGGCAAACGAAACGCTTGAAATAACCGAGTTTTATTTTGCTGATGCCGAAGGACTTCGCGGTATGCTTGGGTTCCTCAGAGCATACGATGGGCAGGTTGCATTCTGCCGATTCCATAAGCTGCCCCCGGATAGCGAGCTGCTTTTGGTGCTTGGTGAATACGTGGGCGTAGAATGCGTTTCCGAGGAGGGGGCAATGGGCAGAATCATGCTGATGGAAACATTCTTGCAATCGACGGTATATCCCACCGAAAGCGGTCACTTTAAGCTCAGATGCGAGGATACGCTCGAATTTAATCGAGGCGTGTATGACGTGCAGTATGCGAACGGAAAGGCAACGGTAAAAAAGCTTCCGTACGATGCCGCATACGATATCAGTGCACAGCCTGCCGCTCTGAGCATGATGCTTTTAAAGGGTGGTTTTACCAAAGAAAGCGCGGCGTACCTTGATGGAGTAAGCATCACAACCGATGCCGCAGATTTCTTTAAAGCCTTTACAAGCAGACGCTTTTACGTGAGCGACTTTTTCTAAAAAAGCTCGCATCTATAGAGATACGCAACTTCTATAACATTAAAATATTTATTAAGGAGATTTATTATGGCAAAGGTTAGGGATAAGCTTTGGTTTTTTGGCGTTAAGGCGCATCAGGACGATATTTGGCTGAAGCCGGGTGAACACGGCCGAACCCCGCAGTATTCTTTCCGTTCACGCATCACCCCTGCCGAAGGAGCTTTTATGCTTGACATTCCCAACATTTCAATGATCAGCGGCGACGGCGTGCCCGCACCCTTCAGTAAGGATGCTTACGGCTATATGGAAAGCTTTAGCCGTATGGATCGTGTGCTTTGGGGCTGCTCCGGGTCGAGTGGATTTCGCGCAGGAAACGAGGAAAAATTTGTTTTGGAGCTTGCCGACAAATACCCCAATCTTGTGGGCGTGTATCTTGACGACATTTCACTGGCTGTACGTCATAGCGAAGACAAGGAATCCGCAATGACGGCGTGCGTGCAGATGCTTACCAACATTAAAAGTACGCTTTCTGCAGCGAAAAGACCGCTTTATATGCACGTAGCGTGGTATTGGCACGAGGAACCCTATCCGGGATTGATGGACGTTGTTGATAGCTTTTCGTTCTGGACGTGGAATTCCGATGATCTTCCCAAGCTCCCCGAGCGCTTTGAGCGCATTGAAGGCACCTTCCGAGACAAAAAGGTGCTGATCGGCATTTATATGTACGACTTTTATAATCGTCGCCCAGTTTCCGACGAAATGATGGAGCTGCAGTGCAATTACGCGCTCTCGCTCTTAAAGCAGGGGCGTATTGACGGCATCTATATTGAGGCCAATTCCGTTATGGGCGTAGGTCTGCCCTCGGAGAAATGGCTGCGCCGCTGGCTTGAGGAGGTTAAAAACATCGAGGTGCCCGATTGATCAGTGGTCCGCTATGGCAGATAAATATTTTTTGTGGGGGAGGAGAGCGAGAAGATCCCGCTTGTGCTTTTCCTTCAAGACATATTTTTAAACGATGATTTTTTGAAAAAACAAAAAGGGGAGATGTCTGCGATGGAAAATCGCAAATATCTCCCCTAAAAGCAAGGTAAAGGTTCACTTCTACACCCTTGCTCATAAATGCCAGTTGGCATCTTTTTTGTCAACACGTGTTGAAGGCGCCGCCCGGACGGCTGCTTCGCTGCCTATCGTATGTCCGATTCCGCACGATGTGTCCAAAAGAAAAACGGTACGCACATCGCGTACCGTTTTTCTTTTGGAGGCGCCACCCGGAATCGGACCGGGGATAAGGGTGTTGCA
>CAZOWH010000034.1:0-13585 GCA_964583425.1 uncultured Lachnospiraceae bacterium | reverse complement strand
CGCGAGTGCTCCACGTTTTTTGAATTTTTTTGGCGTAAAAAAGCACGGTCAGCATTGTCCTTAACGGATCGTTATGCTGACCGTGCTTTTTAGGCTTTTGATTTTTTGAGAGAGCCGAGGCACGCCACAAGATCAAATGTAAGCACAAAGCGGCAGAATTTGTTGTTCGGGTGCTGCTCGATCTTATCAAAGATAAACTTCGCAATAAAATATGCGGCAATGCCGCCCAGTGTGCCCGCAATCAGCCCCGCCAGTACATCGGAGGTGTAGTGCACCATCAGATAAATACGCGAGGCACCCATCAGAAACGGGAAAAGAAGCACGGGCCAGGTGTATTTTTTACTTTTGGAGGCAAGAAACAGCCCCACCATAGCGGCGGCAGCAGAGGTTGTGTGTCCCGAGGGGAAGGAGGAAAACACGCCCTCACCCTTTCGTGCCTCGCCCACCATGACCCACCATTCGTACACGGTGGCGGCAAGGTGATCAAAGTTTGCGTACGGTCGCATGCGTGCGATCAGTGGCTTTAAGGTGATATTGGTGATAATGCCACCGCAGCAAACGGCGAGAAATACACACGCACCAAGCTTGCGTGTGCGCTTAAAGAGCATTAGGATAATGCCAAGTGCAAACATGCAAAGCCCGTCATGCGCAAAAAAGCTGATAAACTTCATAAAATAAGTGAGCCACGAGGTGATCTCCGCCCCCGCGCTCTCACCCGTTGCCACAGCCAAGCTGTGCATGAAGGAAAACATAGAGAGGTCGATATTTTTAAATACCGCATCGATCCATTCCGCCATTTTATCACATCCTTTGTATTGTCGGTCGCTTGCCTTTATTGTAGCATAGTTTGCCCGCTTTTGCAAGTGTTGGGCGTGCGTCACTGTAAGAAATAAAATTTTTACTTCGCGTGGAGAAACACTTGCAATCCGAAAATCCTTATGTTATAATGATTTGTAGTTATTATATGCCGATGCTGCGGCGGAAGGGAGGGGGCATGAAAACCGAATATCTGACCCTATCCGACCTTGGAGTGATCTTTAAAAAACGCATTTTGCCCATTTTTCTTGCAACGCTGCTTTGTGCCGTGTTGGGTTTTTCCGTGCGGGCGTTGCTTCCCCCAAAATACAGTGCCACTGCCACCTTTTATGTGCGGAATTTGCAATCCGAGCAGTTTCTTGCGGCAAACGGACTCACCTCCTCGCAGTTAGCGGTGGTGCAGACGCTTGCCAAGGAATATGCCACCGTGGCAACCGAGGGCGATGCACTCCTTGACCGTATGATAGAAAAGCATGCGCTGTCCCTCACACGTGAGGCACTGCGCAGCATGCTGACATCAGCCCCCGATAATACCGCCTTTACCGTTACCGCAACGGCGGCGGATGCCGCAACTGCCGACGCGGTGATCACCGCCATGGAGGCGGAGCTGCCAGGCTTTATTCAGGAGACCGCTTGGCCTCAGCTTTCCGCCGAGTTTACCGTAGTGGTGCTGCTGCGCGAGGCGGCGCCTGCCGCAAGCACTGCGGCAAACCCCTTTGTATGGAGCGCTTACGGTGCGCTTGGCGGCTTGGTGCTTTCCTATTTGTTTTTTATTCTTTATTTTCTCTTTTCCAATCGCTTGACCGATCCCACCGAGATCGACCGTGTTTTATCGCAAACGCCAATGCTTGGTGTGATCCCCGAGATCAAGCCCCCTGCCGATGCCGCCGAGCCCTTTTATGCCCTGCGCGAGCGCTTGCCACGTGCCGATGGAAAAAGGGCGGTGACGCTTGCCGTGACCTCGGCAAAGGCGGGAGAGGGAAAAAGCTATGTACTGGCGGGGCTTGCGCGTTCGCTTGCCGTAGCGGGTAAGCGGGTGCTGGTGATCGATGCCGATCTCAGGCGCGGCGGCAAGGAGGCGTTTTTCCTGCCCGAGACCGAGCCCGGGCTCTCCGAATATCTGGCTGATCCCACAAAGGACCCCTTGCGGCTGGTGCATAAGACCGAGCACGCGGGGCTTTGGCTGGTGCCTGCGGGGCTGGTGCCGCTTTCTCCCTGTGATCACCCCATGTCCGACCGCATTGCCGCACTGCTTGCGGCGTATGCCATTCGATACGATTATATTTTGACAGATTTTCCCGCCGTGACACAAGCGGCGGATGTGACCGCCTGCACCGCTGATTTTGCGGGTACACTAATGGTAGCGGCACCAAAGCGGTGCGGTGCACATGAGCTGCGCACCTCGGTGGAGGTATTGACTGCGGCGGGAGGCACCGTGCTTGGCGTGGTGGCAAACATCCCCCCGAAGGATGCTTTTGTGAAGCCAAAAAAGAGTCTTTAAAACAAAAAATATACAGTGAGAAACACATTTTCTCGAAAGGAGCAACAAATGAAAACAAGTCTTGTCATTATGGCAGCGGGCATTGGTTCCCGCTTCGGTAAAGGCATCAAGCAGCTTGAGCCCGTAGGCCCCGGCGGCGAGATCATTATGGATTATTCCATTCATGATGCGCTGGAGGCAGGCTTTGATCGCGTTGTCTTTATTATCCGTCGTGATCTTGAGGAGGATTTCCGCGAGATCATCGGTAACCGCATCGAGAAGGTTTGCCCCGTGGCATACGCCTTCCAGGAAAAGGACAATCTTCCCGCAGGCTATACCTGTCCGCCCGACCGCAAAAAGCCCTGGGGCACCGGTCAGGCAGTGCTTGCCTGCAAGGGTATTGTAAATGAGCCCTTCCTTGTGATCAATGCCGATGATTACTACGGCAAGGAGGGCTTCCGTCTCGCGCACGACTTCCTTGTAAAGAACGCCGAAAACAAGGGCAAGTACTGCATGCCCGGCTTTATCCTCAAAAACACCCTCAGCGAAAACGGCGGCGTTACGCGCGGCGTATGCAAGGTTGAAAACGGATATCTTGCGGGCGTTGTGGAGACCGGCGGTCTTGTACACGACGGCGAGGGTGCCGCAGTGGAGGAGGACGGCAAAAAGACCCCCATTGATCCCCAGTCCATCGTTTCGATGAACATGTGGGCGCTCACCCCCGACTTCTTTGATGAGCTGGAGGGTGGCTTTGTGGAGTTCCTTTCGGCGCTGAGACCTGAGGATATCAAGGCAGAGTATCTCTTGCCCAAGGTGATCGACGGTATGATCCAGTCGGGTAAGGCAACCGTTGAGGTGCTGACCACCAACGACCGTTGGTTCGGCGTGACCTACCAAGAGGATAAATATGCGGTGATCGACAGCTTCCGTGCCCTGCACGAGGCAGGCGTTTACACCGAGCCGCTTTACAAATAATCATGCAGCACACCCCAAGGTATTACCTTGGGGTGTCGCTTCGGGAAAGAGTAGATATGAAGATTTTTGAAAATAACGGTATAGAGATCTTTGCACATGAGGGTGACGGGTACGAGCGCACCATGCACTACGGTGAGTGGCGCGTGGCATTTCTCAATTATGCCGAGCGCTTTGATCAGATCATGTACCTTGAGCGCCACATGCTGACCGATGAGGTCTTTGTACTGCTCTCGGGCAAGGCAAAGCTGATCATTGGAGAGGATAAGCAGGAATACCGTATGGAGCCAAACAAGATTTACAATGTCAAGCGTGCAGTGTGGCATGCCGTTAAGGTTTCCGAGGATGCAAAGCTCCTGATCGTGGAAAATCACAACACCGCCACCGAAAACAACGAATATATTCATTTTGACACGCCGCTTGTAGTCGAGCTGTAAGCTTTGCCACGTGTAAAAAACGGTCGATCGCACATACATAGTGCGATCGACCGTTTTCTCTATTATGCCAGCTCCTCGATCGTGACCTCGCGCCCGAGTGCGGCGGAGCGGTAAAATGCCTCGATGATCGCGGCGGTGGCAATGGTCTCAGCGGGCTTTACGGCGGGCTCGCATTTGCCAAGGAGCGCATCGCGCATATTTTTGACAATGTAAAAGTGACCGGGAAAGCGCTCCTCCGGATAGTCGGAGGGGATCTCGGCAAACTGCTCGTCGGTGTCCTGTCCGCTGTAAAGCGTGCAGGCGGGCAGATCGATACCAAAGTCCTTACCTACCAGGCGGATGTCGGATGCCTCGGGCTGGTTGGTCGCCCACGCAACCTTGAAATTAAGGGTTGCGCCGTTTTTAAATTTCACGGTGCCCGCGCTGAAGTCCTCCACGTCCATATCCGCGGCGTTGAAGCACTTGATGATATCTACCTTGCCCGTCAGCGCTCCACTCTTGACAAGATCGCCGATCTCGCCCGCGTGATTTTGCTGCACCGTGCCGAGAACCGATGCGACCTCGGTATTACCCGAAAGCCAGATCGCGGCATCCAGCATGTGTACGCCGATATCCACAAAGGCGCCGCCCCCCGATATCTTTTTGATGTGGAAGGCACCCCAAAAGGGAATGCCGCGACGGCGGATGCGCGCAAGCTCCATGTAATAAAAATTTTTGCCGCCGCGCGCCTCAATCAGCGCCTTTGCCGCCATACGGTCGGGCGTGTAGCGCATGCTTTGGCATGCCATCAGCAGCTTGCCGTGGCGCTTTGCCGTGTCGAACATTTCCTCGGCATCCTTTTTGGTAAAGGCAAGGGGCTTTTCACAAAGCACGTTTGTGCCGTGAGAAAGTGCCAGCAGGGTATATTCCTTGTGCATGCTGTTGGGTACACAGACCGAAACAATATCGGGCTTGCATGTGGTCAGCATTTCGGTGGCATCGGTAAACCAGTGGGGGATGCCGTGGCGCTCGGCAGTTGCTCTTGCCGCCTCGGCGTTGATATCCGAAACGCCCACGATCTCAAAATCCGCCGGAAAATGCCGATAGGCGGGAATATGTGCGGCGTTTGCGATCATGCCGCAGCTAATGATACAGACTTTAAACATGTTTGATCTCCTTAAGAAATCCAAAGGTTTTTTCATCGGGCTTTGTGGCACGGTATTCAAGACCGATGTAGCCATCGTAATCAAGCGTATTGATCTCGGAAAGCAGGGCAACATAGTCAACCTGCCCCGTGCCCGGCTCATGCCTGCCTGGGCAGTCCGCTACGTGCAGGTGCCCAATGCGGGCAATATGCTTTTTGATAAAATCCATGTTGAAATCACCCGTCATGTGCTGGTGATACATGTCATAGAGCATTTTGATGCGCGGGCTGTCAAGGCGGTCTAAAATATCCATCAGTACCGCCGCCTCGGGCATAAAATAATTCTTGCGGTCGGTGGCGTTGAGGGGCTCTACCACAAGAGTAATGCCCTCGCGCTCTACAAAATCCTTGACGCAGGAAAGCGCGCGATACACGTTTTCGCACTGCTCGGCAGCGGTAAGGTGGGGCAGGGTCTCGCCAATCAGCACGATCATGCCTGTTGCTCCCAGCTTTTTATATACGGGCGCGCTTTCGGCGAGGGCGGATAATAGCTCCTCGCCGCGCCCCGCATTGAGAATGCCGCGCGAGAGGTCATAGGAGAGCTTTTCATCGGTGCTGTCAATATTGAATACCGAAAGGCGCATACGGCGCTCCTTCAGCTCGCGGGCGATACCGTCAATATCCTTGTTGGTCCATTTCCAGAACTCCACTGTGTCAAGCCCCGCCGCCTTGGCGGCGGCAATGCGGTCTTTAAAATCAAGATGCGCGAACATCATATCGATGCAGGTGCTGATCTTCATATTACGCTCCTTTTGCGGGATCAAGTATTTTCGTAATAATCCTTTTTGGTGTAGGTAAGCCTTGCCCAATCGGCGGGTGCATCACCAAAATCGGGGATGTCCAGCGTTTCACCGCCGCGCAGTGCCGAATCGTGTGCAATGAGACCGGGTACCATATATCTTGCCGCGTCCCACGCGTTGTTGGGGGGCAGCTTGTCTTCAACCACGGCGCGCACAAAATCATCTACCAGGAAGGGGTGAGAGGCAAAATGGTTGGTGGAAACGCCGTTGCGATACACGGCGGGCAGACGGGATTTGTCGTGTACGGCGGCAAAGCCCTTGATGTAGCGTACCGAAATGGGATCGTGCGCCCAATCGATCTTGCCTGCCTTTTTATCGGCAACATAGTCCTCACAGCCCACCAGCTCGTCGACGTATTCCACATGGGGGCGCTCGTCAAGCCCTTGGTGCACTGCCGCCTCGCCGCGCTGGAAGGTGTGCTGCGTGATGCTGCATTCATACGCGCCGAGATCGCCGTACAGGCAGGTAATATAAGATGAGGGCTTGTTGATGCCCACGCGGCGAAACTCATTGATGCGCGCGACACCGCCGCCCGACATGCGGAAGAGCGCTGTTTCGTTTGAGAAGGGGTTATCCCAGTAGTTTTTGCCCTTACCGTAGATCCCGTCGGTGTGGAAGTTATCGTCAAGCCCCATGCAGGAGACCTTGGTGGCGTGCTCGCCGATGGCGGAAAAGAGCATAGCGATTGAGTGGGTGGGATAAAACATTGGGGGAATGCCCGCGGGGCGGCGCCATTCCTCACCGCCACTGCGCTGAAAATCCTTGTACATTTCGCAAATATCGTGGTAGTACTGTGCCTCACCGTACACAAACTTGCCAAATGCCCCCTTTTTGTACTGCTCGCGGCAGTAGATGGCACAGGGGTAATAGTAGCAGGTCTCGCCCATCATGTAAACAAGACCGGTTTCCTTCACCTTGTTGATGATCGCCTCGATTTCTTCAATGGTGCAGGCGATCGGTACGGCACTGTATACATGCTTGCCTGCCTCAAGCGCCTGTAGCACCATGGGGCCGTGCAAATGGCGCTGGGTAAAGATTGCAATGCAGTTGAGATCCTTTGCCTCGCGGAGCATTTCATCAAGCGAGGAGTAGCCCTCCGTGAGGCCGTGCTTTTCCATCGATGCCGCGCACTTGTCGGCATCAAGATCGGCGATCGCTACCTTTTCCACGTCGGGGTGCATTTTAAACAGGCGGATAAAATCGCTTGAAAAGCTGCCCGCACCGACAATACCGATTCTGACTTTCATATAAATTCTCCTTTTGCGGTGAAATTGTACTGTACCTATTTATATTTATTGTAGCGAACACAATAACGCAAGACAAGCAACGGAACAAGCAAAAAATAGCACAAAACAAGCATTCTACTTGCAAAAAAGGTCGGTATATGCTACAATTGATATATCAAAAACACTCGCGGGAGGGCATGCATGACTTTTAAGGAGATCAACCCTTATATTCGTTTTTTTGATGTGCGTGAGCAGCAGACCAGCTATGCGCACGAGCTGCTTGCCTACGATTTTCGTGCTTTTGGCGGCATTTCCGGCAGCTTTACCGTTACCGTGGCGGGGCAAACGCATCGTATATTGCCCGATACCGTTTTGGTGATCCCCCCAGCTACCCCCTATATCCTGACTGTTGCCGCGGGTGAGACAAACCGCTTTTGTATCTTCAATTTTGATATGTCCTGTGCCAGCGCCGCACAGGAGCAGTCTATGCCACCGCAGCCGGTGGAGGATTTTCTTCCCGCCCGCGTGATCTCGCGCGAGGCGCCGCCCGAGCTTCGCGCGCCCGTCTTCTTCGAGGCGGATTTCCGCGTGGGAGAGCTGCTCCGTGAGATAGAGGCGGCCTTTCGCCGCCGTCCGCCCCTTTACCGTGAGGAGTGCGGTGCATTACTTAAGCGCATTCTTACCGTGGGGCAGAGAAGCAGGCTTGATAGCCAGTCTGCATATCCGAAGCTGATACAGGATGTAATTTCCTACGTCAAGGAGCATTATCATACCCCCATGACCAATATCTCGATCGCGGCGGCGTTTCAGTATCACCCGAATCACCTCAACCGCATTTTTAAAAAGCATATGGGTGAGGGTCTGCATGCCTATATCGTCGGCTACCGCCTCAAAATCGCGAAGGAGCTTCTCCGTAATACCGATGACCAGATCGATGCCATTGCCTACGCTACGGGCTTTGCAACCCCCTCGCATTTCATCAAGCACTTCAAACGCGCCTTTGGTGAAACGCCCTATCGCTTCCGCGCCGAGCTGGGATCATAAAAAACCGCGGCTTTCCATTCGGAAAGCCGCGGTTTTCAATCCCACAGCAAAAGCAGCAGCAAGAAGGGCAGCAGATCATTTTCGGGCGTGTCAAGCAGTAAAAACAGCACGATTCCGATAATTGCCCATTCGGGCAGTGCTTCCTTATCACCGTGCTTTTTGCGCGGCGGCGGTAAAAGGGAGGAGAGAAACGGAATTTTTGAAAAAAGTCCGTGCTCGCGCTGGCGGTCATCACCGCGCGGCGAAAATGCCGTAACCGCCTCGGTGCTCTCACCCCCACCCCTCTCCTCAGCGAAGGCGGGCTCCTCCGGCGCCGGCTGCGGGGGATCTTCCTCTGCTGTAGACACCTCCTGCGGTATCGGTGTCTCTGGTATGCTTGGCGCAGCCTGTGTCATGGAAAATGCATTTCCGCTGTAGCCCTTTGGCAGGGAGAAGGGCTTCTCCTTCGGTATTCTGTTTTGAATGTACATAGCTCCCCCTTTCAGCGTAAGCTACGGAAGGCGTCTCCCAGCCTGCCGATGCGCACCAGATAATCCACAGCCTCACAGCGTGTGGGAGAAAGGTAGGGCTTTAGGGAAAGCAAAAAGGTCTCGCGCTTACAGCAAGCCTCCGAGCGCTTGCCGCTAAACACCCCACCCAGTCCCTTTAGGAGCGGTGCCATGGTATTAATGCTGTCAAGCAGAGAGGAAAATTCTACATCCGACAGCCCCGGGTTCTCGGTATTCGGCTCGCGCGGCAGGTCTGTCGCTTCCTGCTCACTCATGGCTTTAGTCTCCCGTTTTTTAACTGCTCACCCAGATCCTGCAGTGTGGCATCGTCGGCGCGGCGCAGGGCATTGCGCAGTTCCTTCATATTGCTCGTGTCAAGATTCAGCCTTGCGAGGTCAAGTCCGTATTCCTCGGCAAGCTTTTTTACAACGGTCTCAAGCTGCTTGTCATTCAGCATCAGCAAACGGTTCAGTGCATTGCGGTCAAATTGCATATCATCACCCCCATAGGTATTGTATGCAACACAACCAAAAAAGGGCAGTTTACGGAACAGAATGCTCCGTAAGCTGCCCCAAGCTCGCTTGGTTTAATTCACATGCTCCAGCACAAAATCCTCTCTTGCGTCGGGGCGATAGGTCTCAACCGTCACATTATCGAGCGTAAGTCCGTCAATATAGCGGAAGTAGATTCCCTTGGCAGGCAAGATCTTGCCGTAAACATAGACCTCGGGATATGCAGGTGCCACATCGGGCACGCACCTTTCATATTCCTGCACACCGCCATCTAACTTCATATGTATATTGCGCAGGGTGATATTTTCAAGATGGCGCTCCGCAAGACCGCAGCAGTTGGAGGTCATTTGCCAATCGGTATATCTGCCGCTGATCGTCTCCGCTATGTTTTCGGCGGTCACGCCCTTGAATATCCAAGGATACTGACGGAAATCGTTTGCCTTGTAGGCAAAATAGTGTGCCGCAGGGATATTGTACGGCTCGTAAGGCCCGTCCACCGTGATGTTCTCAAGCGTTACATTTTTGATCTGACCGATCTCCAACCCCGCGGGACCTCTCATGCGCTTACCGATGTGAATAAAGAGTGGCGCATTGACGTTTACCATTTTAACGTTTTGAATGGTCAGGTCATCAATGATCGCGCCATCCACGCTCTCAATGGCAATTGCCGAAATGCGCGTATCGCAGATTTCAATATTTTCAATTTTCGTGTCATAAAATCCGCCGTTGGTCTCGGTGCCGAATTTCAGTGCGTTGCAGCGGCTTTTGATCCTGCAGTTATAGACCCTTATATTGCGGCAAACATCCAGGCGGTTGAGAGTATAGGAGGATTTGAACACAATGCCGTCGTCTCCCGCTTCCACGTCACAGTCGTAGATCCTTACATTTTTGGAGTTGTCGGGCGAGATGCCGTCGATATACACGTACATCTTAATGCCGTGAATATCCACATCCTCACAGCCCGCAAAATAAATGGCAAGGTCGGTGGCGTTGTTGATGTCAAGCTCCGCGATCAGTATATGGCTGCACTCCTTCAAGGCAATGCACTTGGGTCCCCTGTGACGTATCGCCTTGCCGCGCACGCCGTCCTCATCCCAAACCGAGCGCATATCTATTTTCGCCTTGCCGGTAATGGCAATGTTATCGCAATTTCTGCCCACAAACATTGAAAGGTCAAAATAGGTGTGCGAGGCGTCCTGATAAGCGGGATAATCGATCTCCTCCTGCTGCGCGTAGGCGTAAAAATCCAACGCGCCGAGGATCAGCGTATTTTCTTCAAATTCTATATGTACGTTGCTCTTCAAAAACACCGTTGCAAGCACATATGTGCCGCACGGAAACAGAACCTTGCCGCCCCCCGCTTCGGCACACGCGTCCACCGCCGCCTGTACTGCTGCCGTGTCAAGTGTCATGCCGTCGGCAGCGGCACCAAAGTCCAGCACGTTAAAAAGCCGTTCGCTCATGATCGATCTCCGTTTCGTTTAAATATGATATACACTCATTGTAACGCAAAAGCAGACTTCTGTCAACCGCAAAATATTGCGCATTGCGCAATAAAGCGCCTATGATACACATTTCAGGTATCATAAGCGCTTTTGTTTTAAACACCCACGGGAGCTTCGGTATTTTCCTTATGTTTTTCCAGCTCCAGCTCGCGGTTGGCATTTGCCAGCATCAGCTTTAAGCGGTTTTCCTGATTGATGCGCGAGGCACCGGGATCATAGTCGATCGAAACAAGGTTCACGCCGGGGTGATTTTCGCGAATGATCTTCATCATGCCCTTGCCAACGATGTGGTTGGGCAGGCAGCCGAAGGGCTGTGCACATACCACATTTTTGGCACCGCTTTCGATCAGCTCGAGCATCTCCGCCGTCAGAAGCCATCCCTCGCCCATTTGCACGCCCTCGCTGATGTAGCCCTCGATGGCGGCGCGGGTCTTTTCAAAATCGGTGGGCGGTGTAAAGCTGCTGTTTTCACGGTACATGCGGATAAAATCAAGCTGCTTGCGGTGGAGATAATCGTAAGCGAATTTCATGATCTTGGCGCGGGTCTTTTTCATACCGTAAAGGCGGTAATCGACCACGGCGGTGTTGACCGTATACATCAAAAAGTCAAGAAGCCCCGCCATGACGGTCTCAGCACCCTCTGCCACCAAAAAGCGCTCCAAGCCGTTGTTTGCAAGTGGTGAGAACTTGACATAGATCTCGCCCACGATCCCCACGCGCACCTTTTTTTCCTTCGTACGGGGGAGGTTCAACTCAAAATCCTTCAATATATCTATGTAGTTTTTCTGTACCGTTTTGTAGTTCAGCTTTTTGCCGCTGTTCAGCTCGGAAACCAGCCTTGCCACCCACTTGTCTGCCATTGCTTGTGTCGAGCCGGGGGTCACCTCATAGGGGCGGCACTGATTGACAAGACTCATCAAAAGGTCGCCGTAGTATACCGCGTAAAGGATACGCTTGCCAAAGGAGAGGGTCAGCTTAAAGCCGGGGTTTTTCTCCAGCCCCGATACGTTCAGGGAGATCACGGGCACCTGCGGGTAGCCCGCCTTGGCAAGCGCCTTGCGAATCAGGGTGATGTAGTTGGAGGCACGGCAGCCGCCGCCCGTTTGCGTCATCATCACGGCAACCTTGTTTACATCGTATTTGCCGCTTTGCAGGGCGTTGATAAACTGCCCTATGACAAGCAGGGCGGGGTAGCAGGCGTCGTTGTGGGTGTATTTGAGACCGCAATCGATCACGCCCTGTCCCTCGTTTTGCAGCAGCTCGACCTTGTAGCCGTCATGGCGGAATACCTGTGCCATGATCTTGAAGTGCATTTCCAGCATATTGGGCAGGAGGATGGTATAATCCCGTCTCATTTCCTTGGTGAATATCACGCGTTCGGTTGCCATCTTATGCCCTCCCTTCCTGCTGATCAAGCGCACCGATCAGGCTGCGCAAGCGAATGGTGACCGCACCGAGATTGGTGATCTCGTCGATCTTGATCTGTGTGTAAAGCTTGTTACCGTCCTCGAGAATACTGCGCACCTCATCGGTGGTAATGGCATCAATGCCGCAGCCAAAGGATACCAGCTGTACAAGCTCCGCGCCCTTGGTTTCCGTTACGAATTTTGCGGCGTTGTAAAGGCGCGCGTGATAGGTCCATTGGTTGAGTGCCGCGGGGCGCGCAGGGGTGGTGGCAAGATGTGCCACAGCATCCTCACTGACCACAACAAAGCCAAGTGTGGTGGCAAGGCGGTCAATGCTGTGTCCGATCTCGGGGTCAATGTGATAAGGTCTGCCCGAAAGCACCATTAATCTGAGGCCCTCGCGCTTGGCGCGTGCCACGGCACGCTCACCCTCGCGGCGGATCTTTTTCATGTGTGTGTCGTATGCCAGCTTCGCATCGCGTACTGCCAGGGCAACCTCTCGCTTTCCAAAGCCGCCAAATTCGGCATTGAGGAAGGCGAGCAGCGCTGCTACCAGCTGCTTTTCGTCATTGATGTTGAGATACGGATAGAAAAAGCGCACGGAGGAGAGTGAATCCATGTTGTGCGAAAGCAGCTCCGAGTAATATGCCACCACAGGGCAGTTGTAGCAGTTATCTGCCACCTGCTCGTCTACATTGCGAGTCATGGCGGGATAAAAGATGCCATCAACACCATCCTCGATCAGCTGCTCAATATGACCGTGCATGATCTTGGCGGGATAGCACGCGGTATCTGAGGGGATGCTGTACTGCCCCTTTTGATACAGCTTACGGTTGGAAAAGCCCGAAAAGCGCACACCAAAGCCAAGAGATTTAAAGAGGGCATACCAGAAGGGGCCCAGCTCATACATGCCGAGCGCCAGCGGTAAGCCTACGGTAAAGCTTCGCTTGCCCGCAATCGGCTCCATGGCGGCAAACAGATCGCGCTTGTAGGCATGGAGATTGGGCAGGGGATTTTCCACGGCGCGTTTGCCCGCACCCTTTTCGCATTTATTGCCCGAAATAAATTTTTCACCGTCGGCAAATGTGTTGATGGTAATGTTACAGTTGTTGGTACAGCCGCGGCAGACCGCCGCCTTTGAGGAATGGGTAAAGGTCTTCAGCTCCTCGCGCGTGAGCATCGTGGAGTTTGCTTTTGCGGTGGATTGGGCATAAAGCGCCGCGCCCCACGCGCCCATCAGACCTGCAATGGCGGGGCGAATCACGGCGTGACCCAGCTCGCGCTCAAAGCTGCGCAGCACGGCATCGTTGAGAAAGGTGCCGCCTTGTACCACGATATTGTCGCCAAGCTCGTCGGCGCTACCCGCGCGAATGACCTTGTAAATGGCGTTCTTCACCACGGATACCGAAAGTCCTGCCGAGATATCGCCAACCGTGGCGCCGTCCTTTTGCGCTTGCTTTACGGAAGAATTCATAAATACCGTGCAGCGTGAGCCAAGGTCAACGGGTGCCTCGGCAAACAGCGCAAGCTTGGCAAACTCCTCGGTCTCATAGCCAAGGGATTTGGCAAAGGTCTCGATAAACGACCCACAGCCCGAGGAGCATGCCTCATTCAGCATAATGCTGTCAATCGCGCCTGCGCGTATCTTAAAGCATTTGATATCCTGACCGCCGATATCGAGAATAAAATCAACACGGGGGTTAAAATAGCGTGCGG
>CAZOWH010000033.1:0-13601 GCA_964583425.1 uncultured Lachnospiraceae bacterium | reverse complement strand
CTACTCTCTTTGCGAGAGCCTTTATATATTACCACTTTACGGATCGGTTGTCAAGACTTTTTTCAAATTTTTTTAAAAAATTTTTGAGCATCTAAATATAGTGGTGCAAGGTGCTTATATGCCATAAATATGGACTTCTTCAGATCCCAAGCAAGGTGGCAAGACCGGTGTAATCAAAGAGACAACCAACCGAAATACCGATCAAAAGGAGCACTGCTGTAAAAAACAGATTTTCGCGCAAGTGCTTGTTGGTGCGAAAGAGCACCAACAAGCCGACACCCGCACCCGTGAGAAGCCCCGCGAGCATTGAGCCTGCCGAAAGCACGCCGCGTGCATAAAGGGTTGCAATGGCAACCGATGCCGCACAGTTAGGGATAAGACCCACCAAAGCCGCCACAAGCTGCCCCAGCACAGGCACGCCGCCGAGTGCGGCGGCAAGCGTTTCGGCACTGACAAAATGCAAAACAGCACCCAGCGCTATATTTATAATTAGAATGAAAAGAAATATCTGCACGGTGTGGTGGATCGCCGAGCGCAAAATACCCCTTTCGCAATGGCAGCCCTCCTCCTCGCACAGATCCTCTACATGCAGCTCTCCCTGCCTTTTGCGAAAGAGCAGATCGACGGCAAAGCCCGCGAGCACTGCTACCACAAGCTTGACAGCAAGCACTGTAAATACCGTGCGCGGGGAAAGCCCTTCACCAAGGAACACCGCGATCATTTCATCCGAGGTAGCAAGAAAGACGGCAAGCAGCGTGCCGACCGTGACCACACGTCCTGCGAAAAAGCCTGCGGCAGCTGTGGAAAATCCGCATTGCGGCAAAAGCCCCAGCAAGCCACCAATGGCAGGACCCGCGTGCCCCGCGCGCGCAATAGCACGCTCTACACGCTCACCCGCCTTGTGCTCGAGGAACTCCATTATTAAATAGGTAAGAAATAAAAAGGGCAAAATTTTCAAGGAGTCAAGCAGCGCATGCTCTAAAACATGTAGCATCTCATGCATTGCCGCTTCCTCCCGCGTGCCCACCTGCGGCACATGCGGCACATGTGCCGTACAGCACCGAGCGACCGCTATTCACCGCAAACCCGTGCGTTTTCATCAGGTGTGCCGTGATCTCGGCACTGCACGCACATTTGAGATGCGACACCCTGCCGCAGGCAAGGCATTGCAGATGAAGATGCCCCTCACAACCGCCATGCTCGCCCACAAATTGATAAATATATCCTTCCCCCTCGGCATCGGCGCGGAACTTACGTACCCCACCGTCTGCCGCAAGCTCACCCAGCAGGCGATAGACCGAGCTGCGCCCGGGTGCACTACCGCCCGCACAAAGCCCGCGATAGATCTCATCCGCGGTTTGCGGCGCTTCGCCCGTATTCGATTTCAGATATGCCAGCAGGGCGGCACGTCCCGCTGTGTGATAATGCTTTTTTTCGTTTTCCATATTCGCTCCAATTTGAGAATGGTTCTCATATTGTAGCATACGCAAAAATCTTTGTCAACACTAATTTTTAAATTACAATAATTTCTTGACAAAGCATCATGCAAAATGCTACAATGAATAAAATGACCTACCAAGGAGGCAAACCATGTCCCGCCCTCTGTTTATTGTATTTGAAGGCATTGACGGCTGCGGCAAAAGCACGCAGCTGAAATTGCTTTGCGACCGCCTTGCAGCCCACGGCAGAAAGCCGATGCCGACTGCCGAGCCCACCGACAGCACCACGGGAAAAATGCTCCGTGCGGCGCTTTCGGGCAGTGATCCGCGCACCGCGGCGGAAATGGCGGCGCTCTTTACCCTCGACCGCATTCACCACAACCAAGCAGAAAACGGTATTGAAAAATCCCTTGCCAACGGCTTTGATGTAATCAGTGACCGTTATTACTACTCCTCGCTTGCTTACCAAGGGAGCCTGACCGACTACGAATGGGTGCGGCGCATGAACTGCGATTGCCCCGAGATCCGCCGCCCCGATCTTTGCATCTTTCTTGACATGTCTCCAAAAGCGGCGCTGGCACGCGTCGGAAGCCGCGGCGAAGCTAAGGAAATTTACGAAAAAGAGGATACGCTAACGCTTTTCCGCGCCACATTTCTGCGTGTATTCGGATCGCTTGACGACAATGTTGCCATCATTGATGCCGAGGGAACGCCCGAGGAGGTTTCCCTGCGCGTATGGGCGGCAGTGGAGCCGTTGCTATAACAAAAATGCTGTTGCCATGGCAACAGCATTTTTGTTTTGTTCGATTTTACAGCATTTGAAAAAACACTATTATTCCGTTATTTTCCAATAAAACAAAAGCTTGGTCCTTTCGGAATATATCAACACACCCGTATGCTCCCCCGGAGCGAGATACGCCATGGAAAACTTTAATTCGAGTGCAGTCTCCACTGGGTCTCTTAAAACAACGTACGTATTATCAAGCGTGGTGGCAGTCAGCTCATCCACATAGAAATCGCCCTCATAGGTTACATATGGCATCGTTTTTAATATCATATACATAATTGCATACGGTTGGAACAATGATGATCGACACACCGATCATCAGACAGCAGCTTAAGATCAGCACGGCACCAAACAGCCGTGGCTCCTTCCGGCGGAAATTACGAAATGCCAGCAAAGATAGCGAAAAAAACAATATAAACAAGGCTGCCCACACCACAATATACTTGACAATGTCCTGTTGTAAAACCCTTTCGCATTCCGCGTAATCAATGGGAGCACTTTCCTGCTGCCACGATAAGGCAATGCTCTCTTGATATTTCGACATAGTGCCCTCCTTCTGCATTTGCTTTTTCTTTACAATCGCTCTCTACGCGCCATTATTTGCGCTGCCTTTCGCGATACGCCGTGGGGGTAACGCCATAAAGGCTCTTAAAGACCCTGTTAAAATAATTCACACTTGAAAAGCCCGTTTTTGCCGCAATTTCGGCTACCGTATTGCCGTTTTTCAGAAGAAGCGATGCCGCGCTCGCGGCGCGCTTGCGGTTGATGTATGCCGCAAAGCTCTCCCCCGTTTGCCGCTTAAATAGCCTGCCGAGATATTTTTCGTTATAGTGAAACACCGCGGCAAGCGTTGCAAGATCGATCTTGCAGGCGGCGTTTTCCGCAACGTAATTCTTAATATTTTCTATCAAGGGATCATGCGCACTATCGGCATAGGATTCCAGCAACACACGGATATAGCTCCCCACCAATTTTGCGTAGCGCTCACAGGTGGCAAGATCAATATCCCGCGCAACGGTATCCAAAAATGCGGGCTCGGCTGCGAGGCGGCAGGCAAGCGTAGCCTCCCCGCCCTGCGGGCAGATGTTGCCGACAAACACCAAGGCAGCTACCTCCTCGCCCATGAGAACAGGGTGAGTATATTCAAGCAGCCCGTTGGGGCAAACGGCATGAAAGGGTTTTTTTGTTTCATGCGCACGCCGCACCGATGCATTGCGATAGCAATAGCAGGTCTCAAAGCCTGCAGCGGTGCTCTTCATTGCTGCGCAAACGGGTGCATCATGAATTTTATGCTTCTGCGGCAGGGCGGTTTTTTTATTTCCCCAGTGCCCGAAGAAGAGCACGCCGATATGCAGCTTGACCCCACGCGAGAGGCAATCGATCAGATCATATAAATCGCTGTACATAATTCACCCACAAAAAACACTCATTTTATCTTATTTTATCATAAATGTATCTTTTTTGCAATATTCTGTATCCAAAAGATAACATTTTACACGCATTGCATGCTATGATAGAAGCGGAGGTGATCTTATGAACACAAAAGCATATAACTTGATCGTGGTGGGCGGCGGACTCACCGGTGTGGCGGCATCGGTTGCCGCAGCGCGCGAGGGGCTCTCGGTTCTGCTGATCGAGCGTGACGGGTGTCTTGGCGGCGCGATGTCAAATGGGCTTGTTTACCCCTTTATGAAGTACTGGCTGAAGCAGGAGGAGGAGACCGAGCGCAAATATTTAAGCGCGGGGCTCTTTACCGAAATGCGTACAAGACTGCAGCAGTACCATCCGACCACGAACGACCAATACTTTAATTCCGAGTTTTTCAAGATTCTACTTGACGACATGGTGACCGAGGCAGGCGTTGATGTGCTCTTCCACGCCAATGTGATCGGTGCAGAAGGGACAGACCGTCACGTAAAACACGTAACCGTGAGCACCAAATCGGGCATCCTCACACTTGCCGCAGGCTACTTCATTGATGCCAGCGGCGACGGTGATCTGATGGCGCTGGCAGGCTGTGATTTTCAGATCGGCCGCGATGCTGACGGCTACTGCCAGCCCATGACCACCTGCTTTCGCATCGGTGGCGCAGACGTGAAAGCGTTTCTGGCAGAAAAGCCGCGCCTGCAGGAGATCTGGCGCGAAGAGCAGGCATCCGGCAAGATCACCAACCCTCGCGAAAATCTTTTGGTATTCACGGGCATTGGTGAGGGTATTTTGCACTTCAACACCACGCGTGTGACCAAGCACGACCCCACCAACGCCTTTGACGTAAGCCGCGCGGAGATCACAGCACGCCGCCAGATCGCGGAGATCATGCGCTTTCTGCGCGAGCACTCCCCCGCTTGCAAAGATGCCGTTTTACTCTCCAGTGCCGCACATATCGGTGTGCGTGAGAGCCGCAAGCTGCGCGGTGTGCACATCCTCACCGCCGAGGAGCTGAAGAATCTGACTCGCTTTGAGGACGTGATCGCCGTTGGCAATTACGCCATTGACATTCACAGCCCCACGGGCACGGGCACCGAGCTTTACTATTTCAAGCCGGGCGAATATTACGATATCCCCTATCGCTCGCTTCTGCCGCGCGAATATGACAATCTGCTTGTCGCAGGACGCTGTATTTCCGCCACGCACGAGGCACAGGCATCGGTGCGCATCATGCCGATTTGTGCCACCTTGGGTGAGGCGGCAGGCAACGCTGTGGCATTGGCGCACAAGAACGGACAAAGCACCTATGACATTGATATCAAGATGCTGCAGGATACCCTGCGCAAAAACGGTGCGGTGCTGGAGCTTTAACCGTCGTTTCCCGTTTGAAAATGATTTCTCAACGAATTTTATTGCTTTCTTGCGCTTGATGTGGTACAATAAGGGCACAACGAATGACGAAAGGAAGTCTTTTATGAAAATTCCGGTTAAAATATTACTTTCCCGCGGCATGGAGGTGCCGACCTACGCCACCGACGGCTCTGCCGCCGTTGACCTGCGCGCCGCCCTGCCCGAAAACGAGCCCGTTACCATCGAGCCCGGGTGCCGTGCGCTGATCCCCACGGGGCTTGCCATTGCGCCCGAAAGCCGCGAGGTGGTTGCCATTCTTGCCGCACGCAGCGGGCTTGCCATCAAAAAGGGCATTCGCCTTTCAAACGGCATTGGTGTGATCGATGCCGACTACCGCGGCGAGATCCAGGTGGGTCTGCACAACACGGGCACCGAGCCCTTTGTGGTAAACCGCGGTGACCGCATTGCGCAAATGATGTTTATGCCCGTATACGGTGCTGATTTTATCGTAAGCGACAGCCTTGAGGAAACAGCGCGCGGCGCGAGCGGCTTTGGCTCCACGGGTGTAAAATAATGCGCATCGTTCTTGCCTCAAAATCCCCCAGAAGGCGCGAGATCCTCGCCATGCTGGGTGTGAAATTTGAGATCATTACCGCGGATACCGACGAAAGCTCCGACATCGCCGACCCCGCCCTTTTGGTGCGGGAGCTGGCGCTGCGGAAGGGGCGCGCCGTGCGCGAGCAGCTGTGGGCGCAGGGCTTATGGGATAACGACACCTTGATCATCGCCGCCGATACTGTTGTGGCGGCAGGCGATCAAATTCTCGGCAAGCCGCAGGGCGATGCCGACGCCGCGCGCATGCTCCGCATGCTTTCGGGCAGTGCGCATGATGTGATCAGCGGCGTAGCGCTTTTGCAGGGCACGCGCGAGTCGGCGGACTTTGACAAAACCGCCGTGCATTTTGCCAAAATGCGCGAAAAGGACATAGAATGGTATGTAAAAAGCGGCGAGCCGCGCGACAAAGCGGGGGCATATGCCGTGCAGGGGCTTGCCTCGCTCTTTATCAAAGGGCTTGAGGGCGACTACTTTAATGTAGTGGGGCTTCCCGTTTATCGCTTGAACACCATGGTAGAGGCGTTTCTCGGCAGATCCTTGATCAACCTGTGTTAAAAAGAAAATGGAGCAAGCACAGATCCGTGCTTGCTCCATTTTTTGTCAATGCATGCTGCACAGCAGCATTACGAAGCGGTATTGCCTCCCGCCGCGATGTCATTCTTCAACTGCTGCTTTTTGGCAAGCAAGGCGGCTTCAACGGCCTCAAGGTCTGCCGCATGCTCCTCCTCAAACTTGGCAAAAAATGCATCCTTTTCGGTGTTAAGCTTTTCTTCGATCTCAACAGCCTTTTCCTGCAGCGTTTCCTTGATGTTTGCATCAAACAATGTGTTTTCAAGCTCACGCAGACTTGCTTCTGCTTGCTTCAGAGTGGTGATCAGGGAAGAAAGAGATGCATCAAGCTCCGCGCCAAGTGCCTCGTAGGCGGCAAGTGCCCTGTTGTAATCCTCCTCCTTGATTTGCAGCGTTGCGCTGGCAGAGGCATATTCGGTACCGTTCAGCTCAAGAGAGGCGATATAGGTCCTCTGTCTCAGCAGCTCGGTCTTAGCCTCACGAAGTGCGGTAAGCGACTTCTGATACTGCGATTCGGGGGAAACGAGCATATCGTATCTGAAGGCATCAAGCTCGGTGATCGCCGTGCTGTAAAGATCCAGCGCGGTCTTGTACGCCGTATGTGTAATGGTATATAGACCACCCATCGATTCGATTACTTTGGCGGTCTCCTCGCTTCTTGCAAACGAGATCTCGTATTCCTTTGCGGAGTGATATGCCTCACGCATCTCTCGGGTCAGAAGCAGAGCGGTCTCCACACGCCCCTCGGCGATCACGCGGTAAAGCTGATCCTCATCCATGGCGTTGATCTCCTCCTCGGTATAAAGCGAGGTAGAGAGCGCCAGCTCTCGGAGCGCCTGCTCAGCAAGCGCCTCCACCTTTTCCACGGCACCGCTGATATGCAGCTTCTTCATCACTGCATCCGCCTTGCTTTCCACATTCTCCATCAGCTTTTCGGCATACTTGCTATTGCCAGAAACCGAGATCTTTACGGTATTTTCACCCGCCTCAACATTCCCCTTTACAAGGTAGCCCGTATCGGCGGCAAGCGTTACCATCAGCTCAACAGCCTCCTCGGGCGTTTTTCCAACAAATGTCTCACCCACGATCAACACACTGCCATCATCGTTCAGGGCGGTAACCGAAGCGATCTTATTTTCATCGTCAACAATAAACTCAACACTGGGGTTGATATCCACCGTCATTCTGGTAACAGTCCCCTCCTCAGGCCTTGGATCGGCGCAAGAAAAAAGCGACATGGAAAGGCTCAACAATAACAAAGCCAACAAAGCACTTAGCACTCTTTTTTTCATAACATATCTCCTTTCTTGAGAGGCTTAGTATTTTCTTTATACCATAAAACAGTGAAATTTGCAAGTGCATTCCCTGAAAAAAAGGTTAAAAAAGCGATAACGCTATATGCGTGTACCCTTAACGGAGAACACGCATATAGCGTTATCGCCCTTTTTCAATCTCCTGCAATGACCGCATAGGCAACATAAATGCAGGGCGCCTCATGCGGAAGGTATTGCAGGTCATAGATCGTACAATTTCCCGCGCCCTCCCCGTATACGGTGATCACATCACCCGCGATAAAGTTTTGCGCGACATCCTGCTGGCAATCTCTGATCATAATTTGATAAAGACCGCCACTTCGATCGCAACACATATAGTAGGTGGTGTATTCTTCATCGTAATAATATCCATCCTCATCGGTGAATTTCTCCACCACCTCAAGTGTCATTGAAACATATGCGCCCATGTAGCCATCTGCATTGCGATAATAGTCCTCGGCGCTTACGCTCTCGCACGCAGCAATATACTCCTCCCGTGTGAGTGATGTGTCCACAGGCTCATCAAACGCACCCCATATACGATTTAAAATAGATGTGCTGCCGATGCTTGAAATGACCAGCAGCACCACGCCGACCGAGACAGCGGCAATTTTATGCGATTTTTTATGCGGACTTGTGAGAAGCAGCACTATACCGATGATGGGCGACACAAACATCATCAAGGCAATAAACCACCAGCTGTGATACCACTCGACAAATACCGTGCGCTGATTGCTACCGTAGCGCCTTGGTGCTCGCTCAGGCGCGCGATTGCCCGCACGCATATTTTCCGGGCAGGGCTTTCCGCAAATGGGGCAGCTGTCTCCTGCAAAAAAGCACTTGCAATCAGGGCATTTGTTCAAGTCGGGTCTATCCAATTGTAATGTATCGTCGTATTCGCCAAGCATTCTTCCCATAATACCTCTCCTCGATTCCCTTTTTATCAGTATACCAAACCGTGGCAAAATAGTCAAGTGCCGAAAAAAGAGCGATAACGCTTTGCGTTATCGCTCTTTTTGTTTATATCAGCCCTTAAAATCAAGCTCACGCAGGAGGAAGTCAAGCGAAGCAACGGCATCACAAACGGTTGCCTTTTCGATCTTCTCGCCCTTTGCAGCCTTCTCGCAGAAGTAAAGGAGCTCGTTGTAGTAGCCGCCGAGATCGGAAACATTACCGCCCTTGTAGGCGCCGCCCGCAAGCTCTTTCTTCTCAATGACGATCTGGTGTGCACCGTTGTCATCGTAGCACATCAGCTTACCGCCGGCGTTTTCGAGCGTAGCCTTTTCAAATACAACGCGGAAGGTTGCGGTAAAGGGATAGCTGCCGGGAAGTGCCCAGGTGCCCTCCACGCTGACAACAAAATCGTCATACTGCATGAGCGTGGCAACATAATCGTTCTCGCGCCCCTGCGTGCTCTTGGCAGAAAGGAACTTTTTGGGCTCGCCAAAGAGCGAGAGCACGTAGTCGATATCATGCACATGGAGATCCTGACCTGCGCCGCCCGACTTCTTTACGTCAAAGAGCCAATCCTCCCAGCCCCATGTAGGCAGGGGCGACAGACGGCGGAAGTTTGCATTTACGATCTTGCCGTAGGTGCCCGCCTTTACGATCTTTGCAAGCTCCACATATTCATCCCAGAAGCGGATGACCTGACCGACCTGCACCTGTGCGCCGGTCTTTTCTGCTTTTTCAAGGAGTGCCTTGCCCTCGGCAAGGGTGAGGGTAACGGGCTTCTCCACGAATACATATTTTACCTTATCCATGGCAAGCAGTGCATGCTCTGCGTGGAGGTAGGTGGGCAGGCAAATGTCGATCACGTCAACGTCGGCCTTTTCAATGAGCTCCTTACCGGTTTCATAGATGGCAGCGCCGGAGATCTTTGCGAGCTCCTCTGCCTTTTCGCGGCGCAGGTCGGCAACAGCCACCACCGTTGCGCCCTCGATATTGTTATAGCAATTTGCATGCATGCTGCCCATAAAGCCGCAGCCAATCAATCCTACTTTTAACATAGCGTTCTCCTTATTTTCTACCCAAAATGCGATCCATCGCATTGGAGGTATTATAGATGATGGTTTCGGTATAGTGCTTATAATTGGGGATCATTTCGGCGGAGACCCAACCATCGTAGCCGATCGCCTTCAGTGCCTCCATTACGGAAGGGTAATTTACATCGCCCGCAAGCAGGTCAACAAAGCCGTGGAGCCCACCCGCATCAATGCGGTAATCCTTGAAGTGCACCTTCTTGATGCGCTTGCCAAGCGCCTTGATCCAGTGCTCGGGGTGACCGTTGAAAAGCACGTTGCCCACATCAAAATAACTGCCGACAAAGGGGCTGTCGATCTTATCGATAAAGCCGCGCATTTCCAGCGGAGAGGTGAGGAACTGGTTCCACACGTTTTCAATGCCGATGCTGACCTCCAGCCTTTCCGCCTCGCCCTTCAGCTCCATGAAGGCTTCCAGACTGCGGTTGTAAGCATCCTCGTAATCCACCACCTTACCGGGTGCGGCAAACTCGGCATGCACCGAGCCGGGCACCACCAAAATGGTCTCACAGCCAAGGGTCTTGGCAACCTCAAGGTGCTTTTTTACAATATCCTTTGCCACCTGTCTTTCCTTGGGGCAATCATCGGTAAGCCAATGATCCCAGTAAAGACCGGTTGCAACGCTGTAAAGCTCAATGCCATTGTCGGCGGCGCATTTTTTTACTGCCAAAAGATCCTTTTCGGTGCTCTTCAGGCTCACCTCACCCTCGGCAAGCAGTCCTACCTCAACGCCCTCAAAGCCCGCATCCTTGGCAAGTGCAAAGGTTTCGGCAAGCGTCCCTTCGGGGAAGGACCAAATATTAATACCCTTTTTCATGATGTTTTCTCCTTATTTCAAATTAGCGAAAACGCGAATGGCGTTTTTGACATCTTCCTTCATGGCGTGCATGGCGGCAAACTCCACATCGTGCAGGTACTTGCTGTTGCCTGCCTCGATCTCCGCCTTTGCTGCCTCATAGCCCGCCTTCGACATGTACGAATAGTAATTGATCTTGCGGATGCCGCCGGCGATCGCCTTTTGAAAGCCCTCCTCGGAAACGCCGCTGCCGCCGTGCATCACAAGCGGGAGACCCGTTGCCTTTTTCACGTTCTTTACCACGTCAAAGTCAAGCTTCGGCTGTGCGTTATAAAAGCCGTGTGCCGTACCGAAGGCAATGGCAAGCGCATCCACGCCCGTCTCGCGGCAAAACGCCTCTGCCTCGGCGGGATCGGTGTAAAAATCCTCTGCCTTGAGGGTCTTATCGGTCTCCTCCTTACTGCCCGCCTCACCGGTTACCAGTCTGCCGAGCTCTGCCTCAACCGAAACACCCATGGCGTGTGCCATTTCCACAACCTGCTTGGTAAGGGCAAGGTTTTCGGCGTAGGGCAGTGCCGACGCATCGATCATCACCGAGGTAAAGCCGATACGGAGTGCCTTATAGATCATATCCATCGTAACGCCGTGGTCAAGATGCACGCATACGGGCACCTTGGCGTTCTTTGCCGCCGCGATCATGGCGGGACCGACAAAGGAAATGTCGTTGTAAACGTTATGCACCTCTGCGTGTGCAATGATCACGGGCTGATTTAACTCCTCTGCCGCCGCGATCACCGCCTGCAAGCTATCAAAGCCCGTGGCGTTAAACATGCCGATGGCGATATTCTCGCGCTCGGCAATCTCTAAAATCTCTTTCAAATTTACTAACATAATTTACCTACTAAACTTTCTGATATTTTCAAGTAACAGCTTTTCCTCTACAATGCCGCTCGTGGCATCGGGTGCGGTCAGCGAGGCAACGGCAGCTGCCTCGGCAAGCTCAAGGATCTCGGCGGGCGCGGCGTTTCTTGCAATGGCAACAAGCGCCCCCGAGCAAAAGGCATCGCCGGCACCTGTCTTGCCCTTGATATAGCCCTTGGGTAGCCTGCAGGAGGGGAGCGTTGTCACGCCCTCTCGCGTGGCACAAAGCCCCATGGAGGGCTGATGAATGATCACACGCTCACCAACGCCCATTTGAAGCAGCTTATCGGCGATCAGGGGGAGATTTTCCTCGGCGGGCGCGATCCCCGTCAGCTTTCCTGCCTCAAGCTCGTTGATAATGAGGTTGTCAACGTACGGCAAACAAGGCAACACAAGCTGATAACGGTCACTGTTTTCGCTGACAAGGTCGATCGAGGTCTTGATACCGCGCGCCTTCGCTTCCTTTAGGATGAGCAAGCCGTCGCCTGCATCCACGCGATCAAGCAGCAAGAAGTAGCCAAGGTGCAGCATTTCGCAGCTAAGGCTCTCCCACGGGATATCGGCATAGCCGAAATCGGCGCTGGCACCGGGATAGGTGAAAAAGGTGCGCTGACTGCCCTCTACGCTCATCACATCGGTAAAGCTGGTGCGCTCGGCGCAGGTCTTGACCATCGAAACATCAAGCCCCGCCTCGCGCATCACGCCAAGGGCATACTTGCCCGCGTCGTCGTTACCCACCTTGCCAATCGCAAAAACGGGCATATCGGGGGCTATTTTTTTTAGCCCGATACCGTTGTTGGGCACAAGCCCGCCGCAGGCAAGGGAAATTGCGCGGATCTTTGTCAACTCACCCTCGGCGGGGTAAGCTGAAATTTCAAACAGATTGTCAACAAGCAGCGTGCCCGCAACGGCAATTCCACATCTTGCCGTCATATCAGTTACACTCGGCAACCAGCGGACCTGCCAGCTCGCTCATGAAGAAGAGCTTGCCCGCAAGAGTGGGGATGTAGGAGGAGGTGATCCACGGGGTCTTGCCGTAGCGCAGCGTCATCCAAAGGGACATGCCCTGCCACTGCATACCGCGACCAAGGATACCGTCAGCACCGCCAATGGCATAGTCGGCCTGCAGGAAGAGACCGGGGCCAATGGTGTTGGCGCGGCAGGGCACCAGCGTGGTGCGGGATTTGAAGCTGGTAAGAGCATTTTGCTCAACCGTGAGAGGATGGATCTTGGCACCGATGCGATAGGGTGCCTTCTCCCACTCTGCAGCACTCTCATAGTCAGCGGCAAAGGTGGGCTCCCAGAAGGCGATGTGGCACATTCTGCCAATACCGTAGACCAGCACGAGCTTCGCGCCCTCTCCCTTCAGCTTGGCGATTTTCTCGGGGTAGGTGGGCAGGTTTGCCTTGGTGGCAAAGTTGCGCTGGTCAGCGGGCACGGTCAGTTCGCCGAGCGGGTTGAAGAGTGCCTGCTCCATGGCGTACTGGAAGGCGCCGCTGTTGTCGGGAGCGAGGGTATTGCCCTCCGCATCAGCCCACTCATCCATGTTAAAGGTGTATACGTGATCGCACTTTACCTTCCACTCAGTGAGGAAATAGACCACCCACTTATACATGCCCATAGGGCCTACGGGCAAAATGATAGCAAGCTTTTCGCCGCGCTCCTTGGCAAGGCGGATCTGCATGGCGATCTCGTGACCCATGTAGGTCTCAAACTCGGCAAGACCCTCACACTTGATGGGGGTAAAATCACGGTTCCAGTGAGCCTGACGCTCGGTGACCTTTTCGGGGGCATCGATGCATGCATCGATCTTGTCAAAATCCCAGCCTGCGGGGTAAAAGCCTTCAAGGGCAGAGCCCTTCACGGTAGACATAAAATTCATGATAAATTCTCCTTTATGTTATATTTTTTAAAACTGTGCGGGGGGAATGTACTTGGCCTGTGCCACACGCGAAAGGATCTGCATGGCAAGCTCGTAGTCAAAATAAGGCTCAAGGATCGGCTCCAGCTCGCTCATATAGCTGCCAACCTCACGCACCAAGCACGCCTCTGCCTCCTCGGGCTCGGCACCCTGTGCCTTCAGGGTAAGGAAGCGTGCAAGGCGCAACACGTACTCGGCGTGATAGGTAAGCAGGCGCACCGAAAGGGTTTTGATGCGGTGGTCGCCGGTGTAGTGTGCACGAATCAACCCTTTGCCACGCGCAACGATCTCGGGTATCTCGGCAAGGCGTTTCACGCGTGTGGGGCTGTAGTAAAGGGAGATCTTACTATCCTCGGATTCCTCGCCCTCCATAAAGCCAACGCCCAGCGCATCACCAAGCTCGCCGAGGTAATCGACAA
>CAZOWH010000032.1:0-14313 GCA_964583425.1 uncultured Lachnospiraceae bacterium | reverse complement strand
CTTTACACTGTCGCCGGAGTTTTCGCGGATCCATGCCATGGTGCGCTGCTGCCACTCGGAATAGCCCTCGGAGGAGTCGATGCAGAGCACGTCAACGCCTGCCTCAACGAGCGCGGGAACGCGCTCTGCATAGTCGCGTGTATTGATGCCTGCACCAACAATGTAGCGCTTTTGACTATCGAGCAGCTCCATGGGATTTTTCTTATGCTGATCATAATCCTTACGGAACACGAAATAGCAAAGATTGCCCTTTTTGGAAACGATGGGCAAGGAGTTCAACTTGTTGTCCCAAATGATGTCGTTTGCTTCCTTGAGGGTAGTCCCCTCGGAAGCAGTGATCAGTCTTTCAAGTGGGGTCATAAAGGTGGAGATCTTTTCAGCAGGATCCATGCGGCTGACGCGGTAGTCCCTGCCCGTTACAATACCAAGCAGCTTACCATTTGGCGTGCCGTCCTCGGTAATGGCAACGGTGGAGTGACCATTCTCCTCCTTGAGTGCAAGCACATCGGCAAGGGTCTGGTCGGGACGCAGGTTGGAATCGCTGCGCACAAAACCCGCCTTGTAGCCCTTTACCTTGGCAACCATGGCTGCCTCATTCTCAATGGACTGGGAGCCATAAATAAAGGATACGCCGCCCTCCTGTGCAAGAGCTACCGCAAGGCGGTCGCCCGAAACGGACTGCATGATAGCGGAAACCAGCGGAATATTCATAGAAATGGCAGGCTCCTCACCGCGCTTATAACGAACGAGAGGGGTCTTTAAGGAAACATTGGCGGGGATACATTCTGCCGACGAGTACCCGGGAACGAGCAGATATTCGTTAAAGGTATGAGAGCATTCCGGATAATAGTATGCCATAGCGTTTGAACTCCTTCATTTAAGATTGCCCCAGCCGATGGCTACGGGACATAGAAATATTTTTATTATTATACTACACTCACATAAATTTTGCAAGAGTTATTTTGATTTTCCCTCATTTTTTGTGATTTTTACAAGGCTGCTGTCGAAGATTGCGATTTTTTTGAGCAGAGTTTGCCAAAAAAGCATACATGCGGGCTTTTTGGCTTGACTTTCGCGCGTGCGAGGGCTATAATAACAGTAGCTTATGCGTCGGTACGGCTATGCCGAAAACGCGTGCCTGCTGAAGGAGATGCTTATGAATTACAATTATCACACTCACACCGCAAGATGCCGCCATGCAAGCGGCACAGAGAGAAATTATATTGAAATTGCGCTTGCCGCAGGCATTACCAATATCGGCTTTTCCGAGCATGTGCCGCTCCGCTTTCCCGATGGGCACGAATCGGGACACCGCATGCTGATGGCGGATGCCGAGGACTATATGTCTACCCTGCGTGCCCTGCGTGAGGAATATAAAGGGCGCGCCAACATTTTGATCGGCTTTGAGGTGGAATACTACCCGCTTTATTTTAAGGATACCCTGCAGTACGTAAAGGACCTTGGTGCCGAATACCTGATCCTCGGACAGCACTATATTGATAACGAAAGCTGCTACGACCATTCGACCTATGCCCCCTCTGACAACGTAAAGGACTTTTGCGAATATGCGGATTGCGTAATCGCCGCCATGAAAACAGGTGTTTTCACCTATGTGGCACACCCCGACGTGTTTTCCTTCACAGGTGACCCCGAGATCTACGAGCGCGAGATGAGCCGCATTTGCAAGACTGCAAAGGAGCTGAACATACCGCTGGAGATCAACTTTTACGGCATCCGCTCGGGCAGACGCTACCCCGACGAGCGCTTTTGGAAAATTGCGGGCAAGTACGGCGCGCCCGTAACCTTCGGTCTTGATGCACACGATGAGCCTGCCGCGGGCGACGTTACCTCCCTGCCCCGCGCCATGGAGCTGGTTGAAAAATATAACCTAAATTATATAAGTGCACCGAAGATCGTTTATTTGTAACACATTCAAATAAAAATGAAAAGCCTTGACCACGGTCAAGGCTTTTTCTTACTTGAATTTTCACTGATAAACGCGGCGCCGAGGATCAGCACGGCACCAATGCCGCCAAGCAGCGTCATGGGCTCCTTTAAGAAAAGCGCCGAGAGCACCACGGCAAGCACGGGGTCGATGTAGCTGTAAAGTGCCACAATACCCGCAGGCAGCCTTTCCACTGCACCGAAATAAAGCGCGTAGGCAAGCCCTGTGTGCAGGATACCGACAACAAGGAGCAGCACCACCGCGGTTGGTGTGATGGCGGCGAGCGTGACCTCCTCCGCGAAAATCACATACGGTACAAGCACCACAACCGAAACCGCAAATTGCACCACGGTCTTATCAAGTGCCGAAATATCCTTTAATCTTTTATTAATGATCACAATGGCGGCGTAAAGCACGGCGGCAAACAGCCCCATCACAATACCGCGCAGCTCTGCTACGTTTGCAATTCCCGTTTCCAACACGCCCGACACCAGTACCATGCCAAGCAACGCCACGGCGGCGCAAATGCCCTTTTTGAGAGTCAGTCTTTCCCCAAAGCAAAGAGGTGCGGCAAGGATAAGCAGGACCGGCGCCATGTAATAGGAAAGCGTAGCAACCGCAACCGAGGTATATTTATATGACTCAAACAAGAGCACCCAGTTAAAGCCGAGAAACACACCCGAAGCAAGAAGAGGCAAGAGATTGCGGCATATGGCTGCAAAGTCTATTTTTTGCCGCTTACAAAGCAAAAGCAGCAGCAAAAAGGCCATGCCGATCGCCGCGCGACAAAGTGCGACCGCACCCGAGGGGAGCGGAATATAGCGTCTAAAGACACCGATGGTACCAAAGATCGCCATAGCGACAATAAGTGCTATACGGCTTTTATGCTGTTCCATGCGCATCACGGCGCCTCACAGAGGGAAAGCCCTGTCATTTTCAGCACCGCATCAATGTCATAGGTGGGAATCACGACCTCGCATTCCTCACCCTCAAAAAGAAATTGTATCGAGCAACAGCCGCGCATACCCAGTGTGCCGTCTTTGTTTTGAGAAATCTTGTACGCCTTATAGGGCTCTTTATTGTAATCGCTATCCTTATTCCAATCATCAAAGGTGATCTTACGCTCCATGCGCACCACGCGCAAGATAGATGAGAGGGGAATGGCATATACCGCGGCGGTGTCTGCAATGCAAAGGTTATTCTGCTCCACAAACATCCACATGGAGTAATTGATGAAATCACAGCCGGCAATTCCCTGCTTTATTTTCCCTTTTTTGATCTGATAAGCCGTGCCGAACACATCAATATCGGCAGCATCGGCAGGCACACCGAGAGAGATTCTCGATTCCTCGGCAACACGCTCGGTTCTGGTAAGTGCGGCTTGAAATTCATCGCTTTTCAGCACGCGGCGGTGGCGCAAAAAGGCACAAGTGCCAAGCGCTATAGCAATGGCGGCAAAGACACCCGCAGGTACAAAGAGCCACCATATCGGCTCCTCCCTAAGATCAATTGCCACAAAAAAGCACAAGGCTGCCAGCACAATTGAGACAGAAAAAAGGATACCCAGGGGCTTGGGAAGCAATGCCCTTTTGGCGTACTCCTGAAGATCCTCACTCATGTCGTCCCGGCGCTTTAACAGCGCCTCGTCGGTCTCGCGTAGTGTAAATTTTTTGGCATCGAATTCCTCTTTATCAAGATCGACACCGAATATGTTTTTCATATTGTCACTCTCCAAATTAGAATAATGTAATTTTATCTTACCATCAAGGCAACAAAATGTCAACATCAGCAAAGGAAAAGTTGCAAAATTGCGAAAAATATGGTATACTGTAAGTGACAATGGACACATATCATAGCAAGCACTCCACCAAAAGCCCCCAAGGGGCGCACACAAAGAAACGGAGGCAATTTATGAAGGTTCAATTTATCGGTGCCGCACAGGAGGTAACGGGCAGCTGCACATTGCTTGAGGTAAGCGGAAGATATTATCTTGTTGACTGTGGCATGGAGCAAGGCATAGACGTATTTCAAAACGTTGATCTGCCTATTCCCGCGGGTGAGATCAGGGCGGTGTTTTTGACGCACGCGCACATCGATCACTCGGGCATGCTGCCCCGCCTTTACAAGGAGGGCTTTCGCGGCATTATCTATGCCACCGAGGCGACTGTGCGCCTTGCAGACATTATGCTGCGCGACAGCGCGCACATTCAGATGCTGGAGGCGGAGTGGAAGAACCGCAAGGCGGAGCGCGCGGGCGAGGAAAGCTTTACCCCTACCTATGACATGGAGGATGCGCTTGGCGCGATCTCGCTTTTGGAGGGTGTGGCATACGGCAAAAAAATAACGGCTGCCGCAGGTGTGGAGGTACGCTTTACCGATATTGGGCATCTCCTCGGCTCTGCTGCCATCGAGCTGTGGCTCCGCGAGGGCGAGATCACCAAAAAGATCGTATTCAGTGGTGACGTGGGCAACACAGACCAGCCGATCATAAAGGACCCCACGCCCATATCCGAAGCCGATTATCTGGTGCTGGAATCCACCTACGGCAACCGCCTGCATGCGCCCGTCGTTGACACTGTGGAAACGCTTGCCGCGTATATTGATGAAACGCTTTCGCGCGGGGGCAACGTGATCATTCCCTCCTTTGCCGTGGGCCGTACGCAGGAGCTGCTTTATGCCATACGCAAGATCAAGGCACGGGGGCTTTCACGCCACAAGAGATTTCCCGTATACGTGGATAGCCCCCTTGCCATTGAGGCGACCGAGATCTTCAGCAAATGCAACCCCGCCGACTTTGACGAGGAAACGCAGGCACTGATCCGTGCGGGGATCGATCCCATTCGATTTGAGGATCTGCGGCTTGCTGTCACAGCAGATGACTCCCGCCGCATCAATACCGACACGCAGCCAAAGGTGATCATTTCCGCGAGCGGCATGTGCGAGGCGGGCCGTATCCGCCACCATTTGAAGCATAATTTGTGGCAGGAAAAGAACCTGATCTTGTTCGTTGGCTATCAGGCAGTAGGCACGCTGGGGCGAGCGCTCACCGACGGTGCTACGCGCGTGCGTCTCTTTGGCGAGGAAATTGCGGTGCGCGCGCGTATCAAATCACTGCGCGGCACAAGCGGCCACGCCGACAAGGAGGGGCTGATTCGCTGGCTTTCGGCGTTTGAGCGGAAGCCGCGCACGGTATTTTTAAACCACGGTGACGAGGAAGCGATCGCGGCGCTTAGCGCCGAGCTGCGCGACCGCGGCTATGCCGTGGAGGCGCCCAACAGCGGCACGGAGTACGACCTCACAAGCGGCGCCATGACCGCTTATACTGAGCGACGCCGCCTGAAGCCTGCGGATGTGGCAAGAGCGCGCTCGCGCAAATCAAGCGTGCACGCAACCCTTGTTTCCAATGCCGAGGCGCTGTTGGCACTTGCCAAGCGCTGCGACGGACGCCCCAACAAGGAAAACGCCAAGCTGGCGGCACAGATCAAAGCGCTGCTTGACAAATGGGAGAAATAACGGAAGAGCCCCAAGGTGATATCACCTTGGGGCTCTTGTTGTAAAATTTTCAGGGGTATTGACAAATCACAGCGTGTGTTGTATTATTGTATTAGAACAATAGTACAAGGAGGCGATGGAATGGCTTGGAGCTTTGAGGGGCACCTGCCCGTTTCGGTACAGCTGGTGGAGCGGATCAGAAAGGATATTCTTGGTGGCAAGTATCCTGCGGGCTCGCAGTTCCCCACCGTGCGAAGCCTTGCCTTTGAGGCATCGGTCAATCCAAATACGATGCAAAAGGCGCTGACGGTGCTTGAGGGCGAGGGGCTACTGATACCGCGCGGCACGACAGGCAGATTTGTAACCGAGGACAGCACTCTGCTTGCCGATAAGCAAACCGAATTTAAGAATGCCTATATGCGCCGTGCTCTTTCGGAGGCCAGGGCACTTGGCATTTCTGCCGCGGAATTTATTTCTTTTATAGAAAGTGAGGAGACCTAATGAACACACCCGTTTTGATGTGTGACAAGCTTTGCAAAAGCTATACTGCAGGCTTGCCTGTGCTACAGAATTTTTCCCTCTCTCTTGCAAGAGGTAAGATCGTGGGGCTGCTTGGTCCCAACGGCTGCGGAAAATCCACGCTTTTAAAGCTGATCGCGGGTATTCTTGTGCCAAACAGCGGCGAGATCTCGATTTGCGGCATGCCCCGTTCCGAGAAGACCAATGCCCTCATTTCCTATCTGCCCGAGCGCCCGTATTTTCAGCCGAGCATGCGCGTGGTGGAGCTGCTTGATTATTTTTCTGATTTTTATACCGATTTTGACCGCGCACGTGCCACCCGCATGCTGACCGATCTCGGTATCCCGCAGGATGCGCGTATGAAAACGCTTTCCAAGGGCACAAAGGAAAAGGTGCAGCTGGTTTTGGTGATGTCGCGCCGCGCGGGGCTTTATCTGCTTGATGAGCCGATCGGCGGTGTGGATCCTGCCGCAAGAGACTACATTCTGCAAACCATTATCGGTAACTACGACCCGGAGGCAACGGTGATCATCACCACGCACCTGATCACAGATATCGAGCCCGTGCTGGATGACTTTGTGTTCATGGGCTATGGCGGGCAGATATTACTTGGCGGCAACGCCGATGAGGTACGTGGACAGCACGGCAAATCGCTCAACGAGCTTTTCAGGGAGGTGTTCCGATGCTGAAAAAATGTCTCAAATACGATCTGAAATCCATTATCAAAATTTGGACCCTGTTTGCAGTGACCCTGTTGGTGATATCCCCCATAGCAGGGCTTACATTGCGCAGCTTTCTTATGCGCCTTGAGGATATGGTGTTTCCTTGGGAGATGTTTTTGCTGATCGGTGGATGCTTTCTGCTTTTGGCATTTGCGCTGGTTATCATGGTGCTTGTTTATATCCGCTTTTATACCAACTTTTTCAGGGATGAGGGCTATCTTACCTTCACCCTGCCCGTCAGCCGTAGGACTCTGTTTTTATCCAAGGTACTGAATGCTACCATCTATGATGCGGCAAGCATGGCGGTAATAATGCTTTCGCTTGCCATCACGCTTTCGATAGCCCCCGACCCCGGCGAGGAATATCTCTCGCTGCTTGGCAGGTGTATTGCGTGGATCGCTACACAGCTTGGGCTCTTTGTTGATGGGCTTGGATTTGGCACTGTTTTGCTTATTTTGGAGGCTTTGCTCCTGTTGCTTTTGCTTAGCCTTACCAAAACGCTGTTTTACTATTTCGCCATTACCCTTGGCACCTCTATCAGCAGAAAGCACCCGATCTTAATGACCATTGTACTGGTTTACGCCGTGAACAGCATCGTCCCCACTCTTTTGTATGCCTGTCTCTTCGCTCTCCGCTACGGGGCAACAGCTGCTGAGTGGCTATTCCCTGCCGCATTTACGGGCAACGCGACCAGCTTGCTCGCCATATGCGGCATGCTGATCGCCTGCATTGCGGTGGCGATCGTTGACCTGTTACTGTGGTTTGCTTCGCTTGGCACGATCGAGCGCAAGCTCAATCTCGCGTGAAGGAGGTGCAGCAATGAAAAAATATCTTGTATGCCTTTTGACGCTGCTCTCATTTTTCGCGCTTTTCACACTTGGCATTTGTGCCGAGGATGCTACACCCGCAGAATGGGTGCTATCCGAGGACGAGGAAGCACTGACCTACGGGGATGCCGTTTACACCTTTTATCCGCGCTATCACCCCACTATAATCATGCCTGATGCCATGTATGTGTATGAGCAGCGCATCGTTTCCGAAAAGCTTGAGGAAGACCATGCAATGATTATGCACAATCTGCACAACAAGGATATCATTCTTCTCACCAATGAGGTAAGCACCCGTATTTATGTCAGCGAGGCGGGTAAGGAGATTATGGACCGATACACCGCGCTTGATTTTGATGAATACGTATGCTATCAAAGCCCCATGCGCGCAAATATCCCGGCAACTTTGGTGCATGCGCTTGCCAACGGCACGTACAGCCAAGAAGCAAAAAAGGTATCGGTCATAAGCTTAAAGGATCTGCCAAAATATTCGATTTACGGCTTTGATCAAACGCGCACCATTGCCCATGAGCACGGTGCGATCTATGTGATGGATGAGACGTATTGGTACATCAATTACGATGCACTTGACAACAACTATTTTGATAGCCAAGGTTATTTTTCCTATCGCAGCGGCTCGGTTGCGCTAACAAAGGTGGACACGGCGACAATGACCTCCAATGTTTTGGCAACCGAGGAGGAATTTCACATCCAATACACCTATGCGGAGGATGAGAATGTGCGCTTTATGGCGGCAGACCCCACGGTAGTATTTGTTGTGGTAACGGTGCTGATCGGCTATCTGCTCCCTGCCGTACCGCTTGCCCTCTCCCTGGTATTTGCCTTCGTGCGGGGCGCGCGGGAAAGAAAGCGCTGGCTGATCATTGCGGTGCTTTCGGCAGTCTGGCTGCTGCTATCAACGGTTATTCTGCTGCTGATCCTGCTATCCTGACACAAATCAGCTAAAAAACACAAAAGCAGTGCCTCGCATGCCCTTGATCGGACATGCGAGGCACTGTCTGCTTTTATTCTGATGCATTATGTGTCACAAACACGCAAAACGACCTTTCCGATGTTTTCACTGCGCTCCAAAATAGCATGCGCCTCAGCCGCCTCGGTAATGGGCAGCACACGCCAGATCGAGGGCTTGATGGCGCCGCTCTCGATCTTCGGCCATACGTTTTTGACAAGCTCGGAGAGAATATATGCCTTAAACGAGGGCGTGCGGTTGCGCAGCATGCTGCCAACCAAATGGAGCCCCTTGGTGAGAAGCGGGCGCAGCATAACGTTTGTTTCGGTACCCGCCAAGGTGGAGATCACAATCCAATAGCCCCCACGCGCCATATAAGGCAGGCTCTTGCCAAGGGTCTCGCCCGACAAGCAATCCATTGAGACATTCACAGGCGTGCCGCTTGCCTCCTCCACCGCGAGGATCTCCTCTACCCTTTGCGTGCTTGAATTGATCACCACGTCAGCACCAAGGGGCTTGATCCTCGCGGCGATCTCATCCGATAAAACCGAGGTAATGACACGGGCGCCAAACGCCTTTGCCATAGGAATCGCGACCGAGGCAAGACCGCTGGCACCTGCGGGGATAAAGGCAGTTTGTCCCGCCTCAAGATGTCCTTCGATAAACAGGTTAAGGTAAGAGGTTGCATAAGCCTCGGGAAGCGCTGCCGCCTCCACCATGGAAAGCCCCTTGGGGATCGGCATCAGCATATCGTATTTGACCGCTACGTATTCGGCATATCCGCCGCCCCCCAGCAGCGCGCAAACGCGATCCCCCTGCTGCCAGCTTGATTTTTGCGATACGCTTTTGCCAAGCTGCACGATCTCACCTGCAATTTCAAGCCCCATCCATTCGGGGCAGCCCGCAGGGGGCGGATATTTGCCCTGCCGCTGCAAAAGATCGGCGCGGTTCAGCGCCGCCGCATGAATTTTTACCAGCACCTCGTCATCCTTTATGATGGGATCGGCAACCTCCGACCATACGAGATTTTTATCTTCATCAACAAGAATTGCTTTCATCCTGATCTCCTTATAAATTGTGATTTTTTAAATATTCATCCATGCGAAGTCCAACCGCTGTATCGACAGGAATATAATCTTTGGGGATATTTTCGATCTCCAGCTTCAGTCCGTCATACATTGGCATCATATCCTCTTGCTTTAAGCCCGTGAGTGCGAGAACCTTGGAATTATCGGTAATTCTGCGAAACATTCTTGCATATTCGAGCTGCCAACGCACGTTGATCTTTCCCTCGGGGCTGAGAATTTTTAAATAATCCTCTTTATCGACCCATACCGCCTCAAGACCCACAAGCTTGTGATAATATGCGGCGATCTCCTCCCACGTTCTGTGCTCCGCCGAGCAGACGTTGTAGGCTTCTCTTTTTGCTTCATCCTTAAAGAGCACATGTGCGATCATTCTGGCAACGTCACCGCCCCAACCAAGTGTTGCGGGCTTATCCTTTGCCTCAATGGGTAACACGACCTTTTTGCCCATCAAGGCGCGGGCGACACTGTCTTTAAACTCCAAGGTAACAAGCTGTAATCTCATTGTCGAAAATGTAGTTGCAGGGCGCACGATCGTAAAATTATCGTAGGATGATGCCATCAAAAGATCCTCATCCTGCGCCTTGTGGATGCAGTAGTCGTGAGAGGCTTTGAGCACCTCGTCCTCGGATGTATCCCACAGGCGGGGAGAGGTCTCCTTCACGGGTACCTCCTTGTCGTCATAAACACGGCAGGAGGACAGGAAAATATAGTGCTTCGTATTTTCCAAAAACAGCTTGTAATAGTCCGAAAAGGCATATTTGCCGTAGCACATAAAATTTACAATGCCATCAAAATTCTCTTTGAGAAGCTCTTGCAAAAACACCTTGTCAAAGGCATCCCCTTTTACATACTTGGCAACAGGCTCCCACGGTGCGGTATCCTCCAAGCCTACACCCGTTACTTCATAATTCAGCTTCACCAGCTCGGGCACAAGATATCTTCCCATGGCGCCCGTAGCGCCAAGAACCAACACTTTTTTCATGGATTTTTCTCCTTATTCAATATTTTTGCCATGAAGGCGTACGCCCCCTACGATCTCGGAAAGCACCTTTTGCACCAGATAATCATGCTCGTAGGTGAAGGGGTTTTGCTTGCTTCCCTGTATGTAAGCGTAAAAATCCTGCATCATTTCGTCATAGCGCCCGTTTGCGGTGTGATCCTCAAAGGCCACGGTAAGCTTTCTGTCCTCATAGGTTTTATCGGCAATGGCAGTATCCGAATATGTCATGGTGATCGGTCGCTCAAGCGGGCAGATGCTGACTGTGCCCTTGCTTCCCGAAACCACAAGCTGCCGCCTGCCAAAGCCGTTGACCTCTACCGAGGAAACAAAAATCCGCGCGAGCGCCTTGTCGTATTCAAGTACGGCAAGGTTGTTATCCTCCAGCTTGATCCCGTCAAGCCCTGTGCACTTTAAAAACGAGGTGACCCGTTTCGGCTCGCCCAGCATATAAACGATCAGGTCAACCAAATGGCTGCCGAGAATATACATAATGCCACCGCCGAAGTTTGTAAGCCACCGCTTGTACGCAGGCTTGTGAAGGGTGCTCATCTCGGCATTGATGGAATAGATCTCACCGAGGTCGCCGTTTTTGATATGCTCCAAGCATTTGAGCACGGCGGGGTTGTAGCGGTACATATAGCCGAGCTGTACGACAAGACCCTTGGCCTTTGCCGTATCAAGCACATATTTATAGTCCTCAAGAGTCCCGCTTGCGGGCTTATCCATATGAATATGCTTGCCCGCATCCACACACATTTTTGCATATTTTGTCAGATCCCAAACATCGCTCTCGATCAGCACCGCATCGGACTGCTCGATGACCTGTGCAACGCTAAGACGCGCAAGCCCCTCATACCCGCAGTTTCCACCGCGCTTTTCTATCCATCTCGCGTTTTCCTCAGCGTAACCGATAACCTCAAACAGCTCGGGAAACTTTCTCACGGCAAGCATTTTTGCTTCGCCATGGTTATGTCCGATGCCGATCTGTCCTATTTTGATCCTTTTCATGTGATCTCCTTCCAATCAAACACTGTGCCGATCGGGAACATGGGATCGTCACAAAGCTGGTTATAGATTTCAGGAGCATCCATGGGCGAAACAATACGGGAAACGATTGGCTTCACCTGCAAGCGCCCCGTGGAGATCATATCCAAAATTGCCCGACAATCATCCTGATGGGTCCAATGGTGAGGATAGGATTCAAACTTAGGGCGTACAAAGTTATGCGCGCCGATCAGCTTTACACTCGGGCGATGTACCTGCTGGTAATAGTCTACAGCAGTATCGGACACGCGGGTGCAGCCAAGCAAGGAAATTCTACCCATGGGTGCAGCACATTCGAGCGCCTGCTTCATGGCGGCAGAAACACCTGTGACCTCCACGCAGGCGTTGACGCCTTTGCCCCCGGTTACCGCCTTCACCCGCTCGGTGAAATCGGGGGCGGAGGGGTCAAGGGCGTAGTCCGCACCCAGTTGAAGCGCCAACGCACGACGGGCGGGATTGAGATCTGCGGCGATGACGGGATTGGCGCCGCTCAGACGACAGAATTGCGTGGCAAAAATGCCAAGCAGCCCCTGCCCCATGATCATGGCGGATTCACCGAGCTCCAGCTCGAGCTTGCGCACGCCGCCAAGACCCATTGAGGCGATGACAACGAACGCCGCTTCAAGGGACGGAATAGCGTCATCCTCCACCTTAGTGATCTTTGCCTCGATCTGCACATTGTATTTGGCGTGCTTACCGTGATAGACCAGCACGCGTTCCCCTACCGCGACCGTGGTAACGGCAGAGCCGATCGCCAAAACGCGCCCGACGCCACAGTAACCAAGCGAAAAATTCGAAAACCTGCGGGAGGTATTTTCCATACCGAGGATGCAAGCCCGCTCGGTGCCGCCGCTGATCACGGTATATTCGGTTTCGGTCAACACCTCGTTTTCCTTTATATCGGGTACATCGCGCTCTAAAAGCTCTGCCTTATGCACATCCGTAAAAAAGATCTGTTTGTTTTTCATATCGACCTCACATGATTTTTTTCATATTATCCACAATTGCCCTTGCCGTGCGAAGATCGAGCTGCTCCATGGTGCTGCACTCGGTATAGCGATCTACGCAAAAAACAATGTGTCCGCCAAGCAAGGGATTTAGGATACGGGAAGGAACGCCCGCCCTGCGGCTGACATGGTACGCAATGGGGGTCTTGACCGCACTTTTCAAAAAGGTCATTGCCCGAACTGCCTCAAGCTGCTGCTCTTCTGTTTCAGCGGTGGTTACAATCTTGATGATGTCAGGTCCACGCTCTTCCAGAAACAACGCGAGATCTACCACCTGCTCCGCGTTCATTGCCATACCGGGATGGCAGGAAAGCAGCACCTCCGCGCCCATGGCATGCACCCGCTCGATCAGGTCACATTGCCTTGAAATAATGCGCTCGTCGGTGACGATCTCCCGAGGGTTACCTTTCGTAAAGGAATACTTGTCCTCACCGAAAAAGCCTTTCATTGAGGGCGTGTGGAAGGTATAGCCCTGCATGTCGATACCTGCGGCACCCGCCTCCACGGCACGCAAAAGGCTTGCTACACGCTCCTCCTCGGTGTAGCCCGCATCCTCCCAGCCATAGGTCTTATTATAATTCAATGCCAACACCGGTAATTTAGAGGCACCGATGATCGCCTTTAAGGTATCGGTATCGATATGATCGAGACAGGACATGTGCAGATCGATCATGTCTGCACCGTTGTACCAACAATTCCGCATTTCGGCAATTGCCGCTTTTTCGTTCTTTTCTCTTATCACACCCGCCAGCGCGGGAGCGGACAGCTGTGACAGTGATGGTATATGACTCATAGGTTCACCTCCAAGGTCAGTATAGCACAGGCACCCCCTTCGAGTAAATATCAAATGTGATATCATTTATCATATTTGATACTGATAGTTATTGATTTTTCTTTCAAATTGTGTTATAATACCGCCTGGAAGCGAGGGATTTGTGTGGGCATGAATACAGAAATTTTATCAAATTTGGTCATTACAAGAGTACACTCGGTATCGACGATGTACACACCGAAAGGCACCAAGTCAAAAAGAATTGACCGCCCCCGTTGGGCGGTCGTGATCAAGTATGAGGGGGAAACGGTATATACCGCCAATGGAAAGCGCTATCTCTCGGATCTTTGCCACATGGTGATCTTACCGCGAGGCTGCTCGTATGAGTGGCAATGCACCCGAGCGGGACATTATTCGATCATAGAGTTTGAGAGTGAGCTAAGCCATCATGAGCCCCTCGGATTCTCTGTAAAAAACGGCAAAAAAGTATTACAAGCGTTTAAAGAATTGGAATACCAGCGCAACCTCAAAAAGCCGTTGATCGAGCCCCAAAGCATTAGGGATACCTATGCGATCATTTTAACGCTGGCAGGCGCCGCGCACGAGCAGTATGCTTCTGCCGAGAAGCAGGAAAAAATTGCCCCCGCCATAGAATACATCTCTCAAAATTACAATAAGAGCATTACAAACGAGGAGCTTGCAGCGCTGACGGGGCTTTCGACCGTATATTTCAGAAAGCTGTTTACCGCTATTATGGGCATTTCGCCAATAGCCTATGTACACGAGATGCGCACGCAAAAGGCGAAGGAAATGCTGAAAAGCGACTACGGCACACTTGGCGACATTGCACAGTCCCTTGGATACGCCAGCCTATACGACTTTTCGCGCGATTTTAAAAAACACACCGGGGTCTCCCCTTCCAAATAC
>CAZOWH010000031.1:4228-14484 GCA_964583425.1 uncultured Lachnospiraceae bacterium | reverse complement strand
GCACTCGCCCTGGAAGTTTGCGCGCAGACCCTCAATGATCTCCATCGGCACGCCCTCAGCCTTTCCAACGCCAACCTCATGCTCTGCCGCCCAGGTCATGCCTTCCTCCACAACCTCAACAAACTTTTCGCCGGGTGCCTTGCAAAGGGGACATTTATCGGGACGAACATCGCTCTCAACGATCTCACCGCAAATTGTGCATCTCCATTTTTTCATAATTCAAATCTCCTTTATATGTGTATCATGTATTTATTTCGGCATCACGCCGAGAAGTTCTTTTTTAGAACAATTCTATTTTAGCACAGGTTGATTGTTTTGTCAATAGCTTTTTTAGAAAAATTCTAAAAATTTAAAAAAAGAAAAGACCCTTGTAATTTTATGGCTTCAAGGGCTTTTTCTGTATGTTGATCTTTACATTATCCCAGCTCGCGGCGGTAGAGCTTCATAAAGTGCTCCTCTGTGGTATAGCCGCTGGAGGCGGGGAGCCTGTGACGCGGTATGGTATCGGTGAAACCGCCGAGGACCGAGGAGTGATCGGTGCCTCCCATTTTATAAAGATCGTGCTCGTTGCAGAATTTGTCAAAGAATGCCATGTCATCGGCATCAAGGTCGGGGTGAATGGTCTCAAACCCGCGCACGCCAAGCCTTACCCAGCTCTCGGCAAATTCGCCATAGCCGTGCGGATGTGCCACCACGGGTGCGCCGCCTGCCGCCTTGATGATCTCGATCACATCGGTCATGGCGGGCTCGGGCATATTAAGCTTTTCCTTCAGCATTGCCTTTGCGGCGGGATTGTAGGAAACGCCAAAACTGGCGCGGAAAAAATCGAAATATTCAAGCTCCTGATAAATGCCGCGCTTTACCAAGCTGACGAAGACCTGATTGTTGCAAAAATAATCGTTATAGGGGTGGTCATCCAGCACCTCCTGCCAGGTGATACCCTCACGAAGCGTGCCGCGCTCGAGACCAAAATCAAATAAGAGGTGTGAGCGCACGGTCTGGCGCGAGGAGGTGTAGGCAAGCAGCTCCTGCATTTTTTTGTTGTCTGGATTAAAATCAAAGCCAAGGAGGTGTACGTTTTTTCCCTCGGGGCTGACGGTGCTAAACTCGCACCCAAGCAGGGAAAGCAGCCCTGCCTTGCGTGCCGCCTTCTGTAAAAAGTAGGTGCCGCGTACGGTGTCGTGATCGGTGAGGATCACCGCCTTGTGTCCGACCTGTGCGGCAAGCTCGACAAGCCGCTCGGGCGTATATGTGCCGTCGGAAAAGGTGGAGTGATTGTGACAGTTTGCAAAATACATCATGTGCCTCCGTAGCATACTCGAATTTAAAGGATGCATGCTGTAAGTCAAGTATACCGCGCATTGGCAAAAAAAGTCAAGCAGTTATCAATATTTTGCTAAAAGATGCGACAAAAGAGCAAGATATTACATGCGGTCAACGGTGATCACGGTAAAATAGGTGTCATCTATGGCGGCGATGCGCTCGCCGATCTCATTCTTCAGCTCCTCGGGTGCAGTCTTGAGCTCGAAGGGCACGGCAATATCGAAAATAAGGTTGGTGTGCGTAAAGCCCGGCACCATGCGAAAATCGTGCAGCCCGATGCGCGGATCGATCTCGGCAAGGATCTCTTGGGTGATCTCCTGCCATTTGGCGACCTCCGGATCGTCACGGATGACAGGATCCATGTGAATGGTACAGTCAATATGCACCTCCTCCGCGAGGCGGCGCTCGATCAAGTCAATGATATCGTGCGAGAAAAAGATATCCTTTTTGCCGTCCACCTCGATATGCAGGGAGGCAAGCGTGCGCCCTGGACCGTAATTGTGCACGATCAGATCGTGCACGCCAAGCGCATCGGGGTATTCCTCCACTACGCGGAGGATCGCATTCACGGTCTCCTTGTCGGGGGCGGTGCCGAGGATCGAATTCTTGGTGTCCAGCAGCACTCGCACGCCCGCCACAAAAATGAGGATCGCTACCAAAATACCCATTATGGGGTCGACATAAAGAGCGGCGCTTTCGGGCAAGACAAGGCTTAAGAGGTTGGCAAGCAGCACGGCGGCGGTGGCTGCCATATCGGAAAGACTGTCGGTGGCGGTGGCGCGCATGACATCGGAATCGATCTTCTTGCCAACCGAGCGGTTAAAAAACGCCAGCCAAAGCTTACAAAGGATAGAGAGCGAAAGCACGATCACGGCGAGTACGTCAAAAACGAGCGGTGTGGGGGAGAGCAATTTGGTAACCGACTCTCGCACCAGCTCAACGCCGATAAACAAAATGAAAAAGGAGACCACAAGCGAGGCGATGTACTCCATGCGCGCGTGCCCGAAGGGGTGCGCGCGGTCAGCGGGCTTTGCTGAGATCTTGAAGCTGATCAAAGAGATCACCGAGGAGCCCGCATCCGAGAGGTTATTGATGGCATCGGCACGGATAGAAATGGCGCCCGTAAGTGTACCGATGATGAATTTAGCCGCAAAAAGCAAGAGATTGAGCAAAATGCCAACCACCGAGACCAGCGTGCCCCATGCACGGCGCACGGTGGGGCTTTTGACATCGTTGCTGTTTTTGATAAACAATCGACCGAGTAGAGAAAACATAAAAGCACCTCTTTATCAGAAAATATAAAACGGTTAAAAGCGGAAATAAAGAAAGGGGTTAAAGGCGGCATCCGCCAGGTAAGAGATAGAGAGCAGGAGTCCCAAAAGCGGCAAAAGGACGGCAAACGTGCTGCGTTTTTCGGCAATGCGGAGATAGATCCTGCGTGGCAGGGGCGTGGCACCCAAGGCGGCGATCAGCAAAAAGGGAATATGGCGCACAAGGTCGTAGAGATCATTTCCGAGAAAGATGCCGTTCTTGCCCATCAGTGCGGTAAGAAAGTTGCCAAGTGCACTGAAGGTGAGGTATATCTCACTGCCGTCAAAGGCAAAGAGCAGCCAACCGAAAAGAATGCCGAGCAGGGTGAGTGCATGGCGCCAAAAACGCGGTACGTGCGCGAGAATGCGCGACAAAAGGAACTTTTCCAGCACCAAAAACAGAAAGTAATAAAGCCCCCACAGTATAAAATTCCAAGCCGCGCCGTGCCAAAGCCCTGTGAGGAGCCAAACCGCAAAAAGGTTCAAAACGGTGCGGAAGATTCCTTTTCTGTTGCCGCCGAGGGGGATATAGACATATTCTTTAAAGAAGGTGGAAAGCGTGATGTGCCAGCGGCGCCAAAAATCGGTAAAGCTTATTGAGGTATAGGGGTAATTAAAGTTTTCGGGAAAGCGAAAGCCAAAAACACGCCCAAGCCCCACCGCCATATCCGAGTAGCCCGAAAAATCAAAATAGATCTGAAACGCAAACGCAAGGAGTGCCAGCCACGCCCCCGAAAATGACAGCTCATCCGCAGGATATGCTGCAAGGGTATGAAAAAGTGCCCCAGCGGGGTTTGCCAGCAGCACCTTTTTGGCAAGTCCCGCAACAAAGCGCCGCGCCCCCGCTGCGGCATCGCTTACGCTGTGTGTGCGTTCCTTCAGCTCGCTTGCCACATCGCTGTATCGCACGATGGGGCCCGCGATCAGCTGGGGGAAAAGCGAGACATATGCGCCGAACGCCACGGGGCTTTTTTCGGCACGTACCTGCCCGAAATAGACATCTGCGACATAGGAAAGCGCCTGAAAGGTATAAAAGGAAATGCCGATTGGCATGCGCGGCACGGTAACCGAAATGCCGAAAAGCCCGAGAAAGAAGGTGGCATATTTGAAGTAAAAGAGCAGGGCAAGATTGGAAAGGATGGCGAGCCACAGCACCGACCTCGGGTGGCGGCTTGCCGCGATCCATAAGCCGAACAGAAAATCTGCCACCACCGTGCCGACCATCAAAAGTACATAGATTGGCTCCCCCCAGCCGTAAAACAGAAGGCTGACGGCAAGCAATACGGCGTTTCGCAGTGCCAGCACGTGGCTTTCACGCATGCGATCGCGCGAGAGGAGCCTTGCCGCGGGCGGCACGAGAAAATACAGAAGCAGTACCGCGGGCAGATACCAAAAAAGAAAAAGAAATGACGAAAAAAGCATAGAGCCTCCCGCACGTTTTTTGTTATCTTGCCACGGCACCGCGCGGGCTATACCAAATGTGTATTCTTAGCAGTATAGCAAAAAGCGTGCCATTTGGCAAGGGGGATAACAAATTTTTTTTCTTCGATACCCCAAAAAGCCCGCAAATACCGCGATTTTTCACAAATAATGTATTATTATATTAAGAAATAAGACTTTTTGTGCAAAATAACTATTGCCAAACAGTAAAATTTGCGGTATAATTTTGGCATACCGCAGGCTGTAATGCCGCGGTAGACAATTTTAATCCATAAAAGGAGAATAATCATGAAAAAGATTTTTGCACTTTTCCTCGCAGTGCTGATGGTTGCTACCTGCGCTGCAACGCTGTCTTCTTGCAACAAGAACGACGGTACCATTAAGATCGGTCTTTCCGGTCCTCTTACGGGCAACGCTGCCGTTTACGGCAAGGGTGTTGCAAACGCGGCTCAAATGGCTGTTGATGAGATCAATGCCGCCGGCGGCATTGACGGCATCATGCTTGAGCTGAAGGCTATGGACGATGTCAATGACAAGACCAAGATCCAGGCAAACTATGCCGCCCTCGTTGATTGGGGTATGCAGATCTCTCTTGGCTGCGTAACCACCCAGCCCGCACTTGAGTTCAAGGATCTCTCCAAGACCGACAACATCTTCTTTATGACTCCCTCTGCCACTGCCGACGCAGTACGCTCCGAGGCAAACGGCTACCAGATGTGCTTTGCAGATGCTAAGCAGGGTAAGGCTGCCGCTGAGTACGTAAACGGTCTGGGTCTCACCACCATCGGTATCTTCTACCAGTCCGATATCGATTACTCCAAGGGTATTTACGACGAGTTCAAGGCAAACCTTGCCTCCACCATTACCACCGTTGAGGCTTCCTTCACCCTCAGCACCGCATCCGACTTTACCCAGCAGGTTGCGACCCTTAAGGATTGCGAGTTCATCTTCATGCCCATCTACTACGCCGAGGCAGCTCTGTTTATGACCCAGGCTAAGGATGAGGCAGGCATCAAGACCTACTACGGCTGCGACGGCTTTGACGGCATCGAGTCCGCTGATGGCTTCACCATTTCCGCGATCCCCCAGAAGATCACCATGCTCACTCACTTCAACTCCGCTGCTACCGAGGGCGCTGCTAAGACCTTCATCGACAAGTACACCACCAAGTACGGCACCGATACCCTCAACCAGTTTGGCGCTTCCGCTTACGACTGTGTTTACGCGATCGTTGGCGCGTTGAAGGCTGCGATTGCTGAGGGTAAGGAGGTCACTGCAAAGACCTCTGCCTCCGATATGTGCGAGATCCTGAAGGCTCAGTTCAACGGTGGCTACACCTACACCGGCGCTGTAACCGGTACCGGCACCGTTCAGTGGACCTCCGATGGCTTTGTAAACAAGGAAGCTCTTGTTCACGTGCTCAAAGAGGCAAACGCTCAATAATTTTTCAAAAAACACTTCGGTTTGCTGGCGTGGCTTGTCCGCGCCAGCAAACTTGTCATAATAGGAAGATGAAGTATGATTAACTTTTTAACCGCGTTCATTAACGGTCTCTCGTCGGGCGGCACCTATGCGATCATTGCCATTGGCTACACCATGGTGTACGGTATTGCAAAAATGCTGAACTTTGCCCACGGCGACATTATTATGGCAGGCGGCTATGCGATGTTTACCACGCTGCTTCTGCTCGGGCATCCGATCCCGGCGCTCCTTGCGGCAATTATATTTTGCGTGGTGCTTGGCGTGTGCGTAGAGCGCTTTGCCTATCGCCCCTTGCGCGGTGCCTCGCCCTTGGCGGTCCTTATTACCGCCATCGGTGTCAGCTCGCTTTTGCAGAGCGTGGCGCAGATCATTTTCGGCGCAGGCTCTAAAATGCCCCTGCAGCTGCAGGTGGGTGGCTCCCTCAAGCTTGGTGCCATCACCGTGCAGTACAGCACCCTTATCACGCTTGCCGTAACCGTTGTGCTGATGTCGGCACTGACGGTCTTTGTCAAATATTCAAAGGTCGGCCGTGCCATGGTTGCCGTTTCCGAGGATAGAGGTGCCGCACAGCTGATGGGCATCAACACCAATGCCATTATCGCCATCACCTTTGCCATCGGCTCGGCGCTGGCGGCAGTAGCGGCATATCTGATGCTGATGAAGGCCCCTAGCCTCACCAGCACCCTTGGCTCTATGCCCGGCACCAAGGCATTTACCGCCGCGGTCATCGGCGGCATCGGCTCGGTGCCCGGCGCCATGCTTGGCGGTATTTTGCTTGGCGTGATCGAATGTCTGGCACTCAGTGTGCCCGCCTTGGCACCGTTTACCGATGCAATTGAGTTTGCCGTGCTGATCGTGATTCTGCTGGTGAAGCCCACGGGTCTTCTCGGCAAGGCAAGGAGGGAAAAGGTATGAGTGCTGTTGTTGCATTTTTCAAAAAGCCCTTTGTGCGCAAATATGCCAATTATCTGGTCATTGCCCTGATCATGCTGGTGTTCGGCGCGCTCTCCGCTACGGGAAATTTAAAGATGGGCAACCAATTCCTGCTTGAGCAGATCGCCATTGCCATGCTGCTGGCGATTTCGCTTGGTATGGTGGTTGGCTTTCTTGGAGAGCTGTCGCTGGGGCATGCAGGCTTTATGTGTGTGGGCGCCTTCCTTGGCGGCAAGGTCTCCGCTGTTCTCACCGAGGCAATGGGTGCTACGCAAAATAACATTCTCATTTTGCTGCTCTCCCTTCTTGTCGGCGGTGCCGTGGCGGCGCTTTTTGGCTTTATCATCGGTCTGCCCGCGCTTCGCCTGCGCGGCGACTATCTGGCAATCGTTACCCTCGCCTTTGGTGAGATCGTGCGCAATGTCATTATGAATATGCCGGCATCTCTCTTTGGTGCCACGCTCGGCCTTGAAACACCGCGCTTTGACCGCAAATATCTCTTCCTCATTGCGTTTCTTGCCGTTCTTGCTTGTCTTACGGTAACGCAAAACCTCATTCGCTCCAAGCACGGCAGAGCTATTATTGCGATCAAGGATAACGAGATCGCCGCGCGTGCAACGGGTATTGATATTACCAAGTACAAGCTGCTTGTGTTTACCATTTCCTCCTTCTTTGCGGGTGTGGCGGGTGTGCTGTCAAGCTACACGCAATCGCGCCTGCAAACCACCACCTTTGATTATAACTACTCGATCGAGATCTTGGTTATGGTGGTGCTTGGCGGCATGGGCTCGATCAACGGCTCTGCTCTTGCGGCGGCGCTGATCACCTTTATCAACTTCAAGCTGCAAACGGTGCTCACGGGCAACCTTTCGGTTTTGCAGAATGTGATCTATTCGCTTATTCTTATTTTGATCGTCATTTATCGCAATGCCCCGGGGCTGAAATCCTTCCGCGAAAAATACAATCTGAATGTGCTTTTGGCCAAGCTGCAGGGCGGCAAGAGGGGAAAGGAGGATGCAAATGAGCACGAATGATGTGGTACTGAAAACAGAGCATCTTTCCATCCAGTTTGGCGGTCTGCGTGCTGTAGACGATGTCAATCTTGAAATCAAAAAGGGCGAGCTGTACGGCTTGATCGGCCCGAACGGTGCGGGAAAAACCACGTTTTTTAACCTGCTGACCGGTGTTTACAAGCCCACCTCGGGCAGAATATACCACAACGGTAAGGACATTACCGGAAAATCTCCCATTGAGATCAACCGTGGCGGTATTGCACGTACCTTCCAAAACATCCGTCTGTTTCACAATCTTACGGCGCTTGAAAACGTAATGGTCGGTCTTGCAAATCAGATCCCCTGCAATGTGGCAGAATCGGTGCTTCGTCTCCCCCGCCACAAGAAGAGCGAAAGGGAATATGAGGCGCGTGCGCTTGAGCTCCTAAAGGTCTTCCAGCTGGAGGAGTACAAGGATTTTCTTGCTGCCAACCTCCCCTACGGTAAGCAAAGAAAGCTGGAGATCGCACGCGCAATGGCAACAAACCCCACGCTGTTGCTGCTCGACGAGCCCGCTGCGGGCATGAATCCCAGCGAAACGCAGGAGCTGATGGATGATATTGCCTTTGTGCGCCGCGAGTTTGATATGACCATTTTGCTGATCGAGCACGATATGCGCCTGGTTGGCGGCATTTGTGAAAAGCTGACGGTGTTGAATTTCGGTACCGAGCTTGCCAAGGGCGAGACTCAAACGGTGCTGCAGGATCCCGCCGTGATCAAGGCATATCTCGGTGAGTAAAGGAGGGCGCAACATGTCAGAACAGATTTTAAAGGTTGAAGGCCTTAACGTTTTCTACGGTATGATCGCTGCCCTGCGCGGCATTTCCTTTGAGGTCAACCGCGGCGAGATCGTGTCACTCATTGGCGCAAACGGTGCGGGAAAAACCACCACACTTCATACCATTACGGGTCTTTTGCATCCGAAATCGGGTAGCGTGGTGTACAAGGGCCAGGATATCACCCGTGTGCCTGCGCACAAGATCGTTTCGATGGGTATGGTGCATGTGCCCGAGGGCAGACGCATTTTCCAAGGCCTTTCGGTTTATGATAATCTCTTGCTTGGCTCTTACTCCCGCAAGGATAAGAATGAGATCAAGGAAAATATGGACCTGGTGCTCTCCCAGTTCCCGCGTCTTGCCGAGCGCAAGAGTCAGCTGGCTGGCACGCTTTCGGGCGGCGAACAGCAGATGCTTGCCATGGGCAGGGCGCTGCTTTCAAATCCCGAGCTGATCGTGCTTGACGAGCCCTCTATGGGTCTCTCGCCTCTGCTTGTGGGTGAGGTGTTTGAGATCGTTAAATCATTCCGTGCGGCAGGCAAGACCGTGCTGCTGGTCGAGCAGAATGCCAAAAAGGCACTCTCTATCTCCGACCGCGCTTATGTGCTTGAAAACGGTGTGATCACCATGTCGGGCAGTGCCGCCGACCTCGCCGACGACGAGCGTGTGAGAAAGGCTTATTTAGGAGCATGAGGCACACGTAATAGGAAAAGGAGAGCTCCTTTTTGGGAAGGGGCCTCCTTTTCTTTTTGCGCGCGAGCGCGCAAAAATTCATATTCTCTCCCGAAAGCCTTGGTCAAGAAAATGTGGCATATGTCCTGCGGAGGGAGCGGAATTTGAACAATTCGGGTAACGTTGTTTCTTTTTGATGCTCCCATCTTGATTTTTGATCCTCGAAAAGTTACAATAATACTGAAAACAACATCGGAGGTTATTATGGAATTTTACGTCAATCATCCCGTATTGTTCCTGCTCTCGGGGATCCTTGTCGCCGTGGTGCTGGTGCAGTCTGTTTGGTTTCTTGTCAAGGCGCTGCGGCGCGCGAGGGAGCTTGGTATGGACGGGAAAATGCTCAAAAAGCTGATCATCTCTGCTGCCACCTTCACGGTAGCGCCCGCCATTGCCATCGTGATCAGCGTGATGACCCTTTCAAAGGATCTTGGCGTGGCACTGCCCTGGATGCGCCTGTCGGTTGTCGGCTCGCTTTCCTATGAAACGATCGCCGCCTCAAACGCCGTGAACGCCATGGGGCTTGAATTTGGCAGTGCCACGCTTACCGCCTCGCAATTTGCAACCGTTACCATTGTCATGACGGTAAGCATTATGGTGGGCATTTGGCTGGTGCCTTTGGTGGCAAAAAGGATGCAGAACGGCATGATCTCTATGGAAAAGCGCGACAAAAAGTGGAGCGAGCTTTTTACCGCCGCCATGTTTATCGGAATGATCTCGGCATTTGTCGGCTTTGTATTCTGCGATGTGTTAAGCGTGACCAAGGGCGATTTTTCAGGCATCATCCCCGTGCTGGTTATGGCAGTTTCGGCTGTTGTAATGCTGCTTTCGGGCTTGCTTGTCAAAAAGCTGAAATGGCGCTGGATCTCGGATTACGCGCTGCCCATCAGCCTTGTGGTCGGTATGGCAGCGGCAATTCCGATCACGGCGTGGTTATCTTAAGAGGGGAGGGTGAGAATAATGCGTGAACAAAAACAGCTTTCTTACATGGATAGTGTACATCGTGACGGGCGTATTTGGTCGCTCTCCATTATGGTATTGATGCTTCTTTACCCCCTTGCAATTTGCCTGATTTTCGGCGCCGTGCCCGACGGGAAGGGGCTTTTGATGGGGCTTATTTCCACAGCCCCCATGTATTGGGCGGTCGGCATTGTAGAGACCTTTACCTTTATCCCGATGCTTGGTGCGGGCGGCTCGTACATTTCCTTTAT
>CAZOWH010000031.1:0-4128 GCA_964583425.1 uncultured Lachnospiraceae bacterium | reverse complement strand
GGCGTGCTGCTGACCTTGCTTCAGACCCGCATCATGTACAAAAAGAATTTGTTATAAGAGGTATACGATGGGTATTCTCGAATTTCTTACGCAAAATATTGGTCTGGTGGTAAATATCGCCCTTGATGTGCTCGTTGCCGTGGTGGCTGTGTTGATCGCGGTGATCTTTATCCGCACTCTTATGTTTCGTCCCAAGAAAAGCGCGCCGAAGCACTTTGAAAAGGTGGAGCTTGACCGCGACCGGGCGGTGGATAGTCTTGCGCAGCTGGTGCGCTGTAAAACCGTTTCCTACCGCGACGCGGCACTGGAGGACGATGCCGAATTTGAAAAGCTGATCGCGCTTTTGCCGCAGCTCTACCCGCACGTGGCGGAAAAATGTGAGTTTGCCCGATTCGAGGATCGCGGTATCATGTTCCACTGGCAGGGCAAGTCCGCCGCGGCGCCCGCCGTGCTGATGGCACACTATGATGTGGTGCCCGTGGAGGAGGAAAACTGGGAAAAGCCTCCCTTTGACGCCGTGCTGGAGGACGGTGTGCTGTGGGGTAGAGGCACGCTTGACACCAAGGTGACGATGAATGCTGCGCTTTTTGCTGCCGACAAGCTGATCTCCGAGGGCTTTCTGCCCGAAAATGACGTATACTTCGCCTTTTCGGGCGGCGAGGAGATCAACGGCATGGGTGCTGTGCACATTGTGGAATATTTTGCGCAGCAGGGTATAGTGCCCGATATGGTGCTTGATGAGGGCGGCGGCGTGGTGGAAAATGTATTCCCCGGCGTGAGTGCCCCCTGTGGTATGATCGGCATTGCCGAAAAGGGCATGCTGAACCTCGAATACCGTGTAAAATCGGCGGGCGGGCACGCCTCCGCACCCAAGCCTCACACGCCTGTGGGCGAGCTTTCTGCCGCCTGCTGTCGCATGGAAAGCAAGCCCTTCAAGGGGCATCTTACAAAGCCCGTGGCGGCAATGTTTGATACCCTCGGCAGGCACTCTACCTTTGCCTACCGCATGATATTTGCCAACCTGTGGTGCTTTAAATGGCTGCTCGATCTCATCTGCCGCAAGAGCGGCGGTGAGCTCAATGCCCTGATGCGCACCACCGTGGCATTTACCCAAATGCAGGGTAGTAAGGCGCCAAACGTGATCCCGCCCTCGGCTACCATGGTTGCAAATATGCGCCTTAACCCCGAGGATACCGTAGAGAGCGCCATGGCGTATGTGAAAAAGACGATCGACAACGATCGCATTGCGCTGACCGCGCTGGACGGCATGGATCCCAGCCGCATTTCGCGCATTGATTGTGCCGCGTGGGAAAAGGTCGTAACCGCGGTAGAGGGCACCTGGCAGGGCACGCTTGTTAGCCCCTATCTGATGGTGCAATGCTCGGATTGCCGCCATTGGGGTGTGCTTTCCGATAAGGTCTATCGCTTCTCGGCAATGGACCTCACAAGCGAGGAGCGCGCCACCATTCACGGCAACAACGAGCGCGTGCGCGTCGAGGCTGTCGGCAGAGCCGTGGAGTTTTATCTACGACTGATCGCGCAGCTGTAAAACAAAGAAAAAAGGTTGCCACTGCAAGCGTGGCAACCTTTTTGCAATTAAATTAAAATTTAATTAAAACTCAACAAGATCCTTGATGTTAACGGGCATACCCGTGGCGATCGACTTGTTTGCCGCGATGCCCGTGAGGATACTCATGGCGCCGTCCTCATAGGAAGCGGCACGGTTCAGCGGATCGGGCACGGGCGTGCCGAAAATGTCGTTGAGGAGAACGGGGTCGCCGCCGCCGTGCCCGCCGATACCAACGGGGAAATCTACCTCATATCCCTCGCCAAACATGGGGTAAATGAAGATGCTTCGATCTTTTACAGCACCCTCCTTATCCTTGTCGCCGCCGGCGTTCATGTAAGATGCCTCGTGGACCTCAACCTCCATTCTGCCCTTAGTGCCCGTAAAGGTCACGCGGAATCCCTCGATCGGAGAATATGCCGTGAGGGAATAGGTCATAATGGCGCCGCTTTCGTATTTTACAAGAACGCCCATCGTGTCCTCGATGGAAATGCCGTCACCAAACACGCTTTGGTCGCGGAGGTATCCGTCGTCCTTCTCTGCATTGTAATAAAGAGACTGATGCCCCTCTTTTTTGGACATATCCAGAGCAAAGGGATCGCCCTTGGCATTTTCCGAGCCGGTTCCGCGGTAATAAAATTTCGTCACGCCACGGTTCTCGGCGTTCTCTCTGCCGTAGAAATACAGATCGCCGTAAGCAAATACCTGCTTTGGCTTGGTGCCAAGCCAAAAGTTCACCAGGTCAAAGTGGTGGGTGGATTTGTGCACGAGAAGCCCGCCACTGTTTCTCTTGTCGCGGTGCCATCTTCTAAAATAGTCCGCGCCATGCTTGGTGTTGAGCATCCACTCAAAGTGAACCGCCTTCACGTCACCAATCACGCCACTTTTGATCAGCTCGCGCACCTTGGAGTTGTGGGGCGCATAGCGATAGTTGAAGGAAACGCGCAGATGCTTGCCCGTTTTTTTCACCGTGTCGATGATCTGTTGGCATTTTACCTCGTTCGTGGTCATGGGCTTTTCGCTGATCACGTCGCAGCCAAGCTCCATGGCACGGATGATGTATTTGTGGTGGGTGCGGTCAATGGAGGTGACGATCACCACGTCGGGCTTTTGCTCCTCGATCATCTTGTCAAATTCATCCGCGCCGTAAAGCGGCACCTTGCGGTAGCCCGCCTTCTCCATAATGCGGTTTTGCGCGTACTCAAGACGCGTTCTGTTGATGTCGCAAAAAGCACAAAGCTCTGCGGTTTCGGTGTAGGTGGTGGTAAGCGCGTCGTAGAAAAATCTGGCACGTCCGCCCGTGCCTACCTGTACGTATCTTTTTTTTGCCATAACAGTCTCCTTTCTTGCCCCGTGGGACTATGATTTGATTATAGCAAAAAAGAAACGGTTTTTCTGCACTTTTATTGTCTAAGTGACCTATTTTTTGCAATTCTTGCGCTATGTTTTCAAAAAAGGGCTTGAAGGCGATGGGCTTTCGGGATATAATGGAAAAGAGAAAAGGGGGGTTGGTGTTGGATAGCTTTTTTCGCAGTATAGACGAGCAGCTTTACTTCAACCGCGCGAGCAGTGACATTCCCTCGTCGATGAAGGCGATGCATTATCACAACAAATACGAGCTGTATTATCTCTTTAGTGGGGAGCGATATTATTTTATCAAGGATCGCACGTATAGAGTTCGCTCAGGCTCCTTTGTGCTGATCGATAAAAACGAGATCCACCGCACAGGGGCGGTTGGAAATGCGGGGTACGACAGAACCGTTATTTCCTTTGACGAGAGCTGCTTTGATTTTTTGTCTGATACAGCCGAATGTGAGCGGTTGTTAGCTCCCTTTCGGCAGGGTGGAGGTGTGCTGACACTCACGGGCGAGAGCAAGGCGCTGGCACAAATGCTGCTCACAGGCATGGAGCGTGAATGGAAAGAGAAGGGTGGTGAGCGCACGCTCTTTTTGACGACCGCGCTGGTGCAGCTGTTGCTTTTGATCCTTCGAGAGAACGCGGATCTGCAAGCAGCACGGGTGGATATTACCAGCACCCCGCACCCAACGGTATCTAAGATCATTGCTTATATCAACACCCACTATGCCGAGGAGATCACGCTGGAAACGTTGTCGAAAAGGTTTTGTATCAGCCCCTGTTATCTCTCCCGCACCTTTAAAAAGGCCAGCGGCCTGTCGTTTCCGCGCTATCTTAACAACGTAAGGGTCAAGGAGGCAAAGCGCCTGCTGAAAAAAACGAAAATGCCGATTGGCGCGGTGTGCGAGGCGGTGGGATATGCCAGTAACGCGCATTTCGGGCGCGCCTTTAAGTCCCTCACGGGTCGCTCGCCACAGGAATATAGGCGGGGGCAAGGTAAACGTGAAAATACCCCCATTGATCAATGAAATATTTTGCCTTACGGCAAAATGTGAAATAATTCACTTCGTGAATTGTGAAATATCTCACTTCGTTCGATGTGAAATGAAATTCGCCTCCTAACATTTGCAAAGCAAATATTTCACAGCGCAGCTATTTCACATGGCGAAGCCATATTTCACTCGCCGAAGGCGAATTTCGTTGAA
>CAZOWH010000030.1:9063-14766 GCA_964583425.1 uncultured Lachnospiraceae bacterium | reverse complement strand
ACAAGGTTTGCGCCGAGCGCGGGCGTAATACCCGTAAAGTGGAACCAATCGGCACCCTCAAAGATGCTATCCCAATCAAAATCGGATACTGCCGCCTCCTGAATGGCGGAGTGTGCACGGTCATAGATGCAAACCGAGCCACGCTGGGAAGCACCCTTTTCAAGGAAATAGATACCCACGCGATCACCGCCGCGCACGATCTTAGAGGTATCCACACCGAAGTAACGCAGCGAACTGACAGCCGCCTCGCCGATGGCATGCTTCGGGAGCTTGGTCACATATACGCTGTCAAGACCGTAGTTGGCAAGCGAAACGGCAACATTTGCCTCACCGCCGCCAAAGGTTGCCTGCATCTGGTCGTTCTGGAAGAAGCGATAATGGCCGTTGGGCGCCAGACGGAGCATCAATTCACCAAAAGTTACAACACGTTTCATTGTTCTGCCTCCATTTTTGCAAGAGATTCCTTGACAAAGAAACTGCCGCCGATGGCTGCGATCTTGTCAAAGGCAAGAAATTCATCAATGTTACTGCGATCCACACCGCCGGTGGGGATAAATTTGACCTGCGGGAAGGGTGCGGAGAGCGCCTTGAGAGCGGCAAGACCGCCATAGATGTTTGCGGGGAAGAATTTTACGGTGGTAATGCCGAGGTCAAGCGCCTGCATGATCTCGGTGGGGGTCACACACCCGGGGTAGTATGGCACGCTTGCCGCACGACAAACCTCCGCCACCGCCACGGAAAGACCGGGCGAAACGATAAAGGTTGCACCTGCCTCCAGCGCCGCACGGCACTGATCTGCATTGATGACGGTGCCCGCACCGATCTCCATATCGGGATAGTGCTTCACGGCATAGGCAATTGCCTCAGTCGCACAGGCGGTACGAAATGTAATCTCGGCACAGTTGATGCCGTTTTTCTTGAGAGCGGTTAAGATCTTGTCGGTCTCGGCGAGCTCCTTGATCACGACAACAGGGATAAACTTTTCCATTTTTGCCTCCGTTAGAGCTTGCGGCAATGCCGCTATTTTCGAAATATATTGTAGCATGGCGGAATACTTTAATCAAGCATAATCTTACCGCCTTTTAGCACAATCTTATGATTTGGCTTTTGGTCAAACAACCACACAGAGTGGATCGGGCAGAGTAACCTCATCGGTCTTCTTACCAATTCTTCCGTTTTTCAATGCAAACACCGTAACAGTGCCACTCAGCTGATTGGTACAAATGAGGTGATCGCCGCAAAGCGCGAAATCACGCGGACCGTTGCCCTCGCAGGAAACAGCTTGCACCAAGGCAATCGTGCCATCCTCGGCGACCTCAAGCGCGCAAAGGATGTTTTCATCACGCACCGAGGCATAAAGATATTTTCCATCCTCCGACAAGCGAATTGCAGCTGCGGTGGAGGTTGCCCGCTCGCACGGAAGCATCACACTGTCAAGATAGGTTGCTTTTCCGTTTTTGTAATCAAAACGGCTAATCGAGGGCACCAGCTCGTTCACGGCGTAAATCATGCACCCGTTTTCGGTTTTCTTGGTTACAAAATGGCGAATGCCGCAGCCGCTTGGCACCCTTGCCTCTGATATGGGCTTTAGATCACGGTCATAGATCCTTAACACATCGATGCCGAGATCGCAAACGCCGAGAAAGCCATCGGGCAGCTCTGAAACGAAATGCGTGTGCGCGGCGTTCTGGCGTACCGCATGAGCGCCCCGCCCTGCGTGAAAGACAGATTTTCTGCCGTTTTTGACCACGTTGCCGCTGATATAGTTTACAAGATAGGTATCCGTGCCAAGCACCGTAAGATGACAGGGCACCTCGCCGCGGGAGGGGGTGAGCCCGAAGGGCACGCCAAATGCCCCCTGCTCACCAAGTGAGAGCGAAAGGTAGGCGCCTGTTTTTACACCCGCCGCCTCATTTTCATAGCGCAGAAGCATATGCAGCATGCTCCCCGTGCGCACAGCGTACATCGGCTTATCACAGGGGAAATGGGCGCGCGGGGTAAGCCTTCCCGCATTGTTCAGCACAAATTGATAAATACCGCCGCCGACATTTGCCGCAGCGCATGCAACAAGATACACATTATTCATTATGCATAGGACCTCACAAAAAAATTCTTGCTATCATGATACATTATAACATGACAGCAAGAACTTTACAAGTACGGCTTGAAGCTTTTACGATCCCGCTTACTGACCTTATGATCACTGCTTTTATTATACTATCACGGCAAGACATTTCATAGTAAAATCTTGCGCGTTTAGGCATGATTTTTTAAAAATATTGCGCTCTTTGGCGAGCGGCGGCAGCAAAGCCTCACATATTGCTGCAAAGCAACGTGCCACATATCGAAGCAAGCGTGCTGCAGTCAGAGATGGCGAACGTTAAAGAGCGGTTTGCGTATCGTTCGGATCGCCATTGCGTGCAAGATCGTATTCATGAGACCAATCAAGATCGCGGTACGGTTCACCGCGTGGGTCGGTATTGATCCACTTCAGCAGCATATCAAGCATTTCCTCAGTCCAGGTCGCACGGTCAATCTGTGCCGTGGTGAACTTACCCTGCCCGATCATTTCAAAGCCGAAATCGTCCTTCACGTGCGTTTTTACAGCACCGTCCACCACATCTGCTACCAGATGTGCAGGGATAAACAGCACGCCGCCACCGGCGCCGTACACGATATCACCCGGCAGGACTGTTGCCTTACCAATGCGAGTGATGCCGTTAAAATCCTTCATAATGACCTCGCGGATGGGGGTGGGATCAATGCCACGATAGTAGACCTGCACCCCCTCGACCGCCTTCATCTGCTCGGTATCACGAATACCGCCCCAGATCACGCCGCCGCCCGTTTTGGTGCGTGTGCGAATGGCTGTTGTCAAATTGCCGCCAAGAAAGGTGCCCTTATAGATCTTATCGTAAAGATCAACCACCACAACGTCGCCCTCCACAAGGCTATCCACGACCCACTGGTTATAGTTGCCCTTTCTGCCCTCCGCAGCACCGATGCCAAACATCACGTCATGCAGATCGGGGCGAGTGGGCACGTACGTGGCGGTCACGGCGCGGCCGATCAGCTTTCTGCCGTCATCGTGCAGGGTCTTGAGATCACCCTCAAACTGGCTCTCATAGCCAAGCACGAAGATTGGTTTCCAAAGCTCCTCCAGGGTCATCTCGCGCATTTTTTCAAGATACCTGTCCGGCACGCGCGGTCTGCCGTCGGGAAAGCGCTCGCCCTTCCAAAGAGGCGTCATGGCAATAATATCTTCTCTTGAATTGAATTTCATAAATGCATACCTCCATCAATCATAATATCCGCGCCCGTAATATAGGCGCCCTCCTTACTACAAAGCAGGAGCACAGCACCAACGCAATCCTCGGGCTCACCAAAGCGCCCTGCGGGGATCTGCGCCTCGACCGCCTGCTTTTTTAAGGGGTCTGCCGTCACTGCCGCATTGCGCGGTGTGGCAATGGCACCCGGTGACACGTTATTGACGGTCACGCCATGCGGTGCTGCCACCTTTGCAATATTTTTCACCAGGCTCATCACCGCACATTTGGTAGCGGCGTAAAGCCCAAGCTCGGGATGCTGACGGTGCTGGTTGACGCTACCAACCGTTACGATGCGCCCAAAGCCTGCCTGCTCCATGGCAGGATAGTAAAGCTGCATCAGCTTCAGGGTACTGAAAAGATTGACCTTCAGCTGTTTGTCAAAGCTTTCTTCGTCAATATGCAGCCAATCCTGCTTTATTTGCACACTTGCATTGAGAATAAGTGCGTCAACGGGACCTGTTTTTTCGTAAAGTGACAACGTATCGGCGCGATCGGAAAGATCGGCAGTCACCGCATGTGCGGCACCGATCTCGGCACGCACACGCTCTGCCTTGTGAAGATCACGCGAGCAATGCACGATCACCTTATCGCCGCGCTGAACAAATGCCTCGGCAAGTGCCTTGCCAATGCCCTGCGTGGAACCTGTAATTAATATTTTCATAGCAGTCACCCTCAAACGCTTGCCGTATCCTTATCGGAATGTAGCAAAACGGTAGTAGTTTTCTTGCCTTTTTCATCCTCTACCGTGATCTCGTATTCACCAAAGAAGCCGCGGAAGGAGAGCGTATCACCGCACACCTCACGGGTAAAGGAGGTATTCCACTCCTCATTGATGAGGTGATCAAGCACCTTGTATGCGGGCTTTTCACTCATGTCGTAGCGCAGCAGACCGCCGCCGTACCGATTTTCACCCTCAAACGTACCCTGCGGCGCATAAGCGGCATAGCCATCGACCAGATTCCACCACACAATGCTTTTCATATTTTTTGTTGCGAACCAAATGCGATAGTATTCGCGCAGCAGCTCTGCCTGATACGCCTCGTTTTCGGGGAGGTTACCCGCGTAGCTCGGCAGGGTGATCTCGGATAGGTGCATCGGGAGCCCGTAGGCATCAAACAGATCCAAGATCTCGATGTGCTCGGGCGCGTTGAGAAAGGCATCGAACTTTCTGCCGTCACTCATCCTGCCCTTGACATAATCGGTCAGCTTTCCAAACATATGAAATTGCAGGCCGATCTCGTCAATGGCATGCCCCTTTGCCAAAAACTCCTTCAGCTGCATGTTAAAGGGGATGTATTTGCCACAAGTATGATAATAGTACCAGATGGCTCCCATGGCCTCATTGATGATCTTGATATTATTGGGAAAATATTTTCTACCAAGCTCAAGTGCATATTCATCGTAGCCCTCAAACAGGAAGGCTAATCCGCGATGATAGTTGGTGGCTGACTCGTTGATCACATCAAAGGAAGGGATCTTATCGGCATAGTGTGCAGCAATCTGCGAGAAGCGCCTTTCAACGATTTTTTTGCGCTCCTCAGTGCTGTATTTTGCAAGCCATTCGGGCACGAATTGGTTCCAAAGCAGGCAATGACCCTTCGGTTCGATGCCGTACTCACTGCAAAAATCAAGCACGGTATCAACAGGCGGGCGACGGTAGATATTGACACTGTCGCGCGAGAAGCGCAGCTTACCCTCCTCGGGCTCAAGATCGCTCCAGTACAGCGGCACCACGGCTTGGTTGAAAAGCCTTGTAAATTTTTCCCGATAGATCGGCTCCTTTTCGGGGCTTTCAAAGGAATCGAGCATAAATGCCGTGCAGCCAAACAAAAACTTATGCTTTTTTTGCTTTACGGTGACGGTTTTACGGTTACTGCCCGAAAGCTTTAGGGCAAAATCGCCCTTGCGGTATTTCTCAATATTTTCATCGTTTCGCCGATCCAGCATCTCTCGGTTCTCGCGAAAGGATTGCAATAAATATTCCTTGTCAACACGTTGAAATTCCATTTTCGTTCTCCTTTTTTTCGTAATATCAGGACCATTCGCGATCATTTGACCACTCGCCGTTCCAGCTGTCGGTCGGTGACCACGGCTCGTCGCAATCCTCTTTTCGGAATGCTCGGATCAGCTCCTCGTTGAGCGCCTCAATGCCAAGACCCGGTGCCTCGGGAACTGTCATAAAGCCGTTTTCCAGCTTGATGGCGGGCTTTACAAGCTCGTACCATTCGGGGTGATCTACCGAGTGAAACTCAACCGCCAGCACATTTTTGAGTGCCGCTGCCGCATGCACGGCGGCAAGGAAGCCGATGGGGCTTTCCGCCATATGAATGGCAAGTGCTGTACCGCTTTCCTCGCACATGTCACCGAGCTTTTT
>CAZOWH010000030.1:0-8963 GCA_964583425.1 uncultured Lachnospiraceae bacterium | reverse complement strand
TGCGGAACGGTAAACACCTCGTAATTTTTACCGAACATGAGGGATTTGTCGATCGAGCCCGACTGATGGCTGATCGCTTTCATCGAATAGGTCTTGAGCTCCTCAAGGAAGCCTGCAGGGGCATTCAGACACCCCGGCTCATCGTAGAGCAGCTCAATGCCAAGATCCATCTTAAGAAAGGTGAAGCCATCCTCCATGCGGCGCTTCAATGCCATGCCCATATCGTGTCCCGTGTGCTTGCCATCCACATCGGTATCGCAGTAAATACGCACACGGTCGCGATATTTACCGCCAAGCAGCTGGTACACGGGAATATTGTAAAACTTGCCGATGATATCAAAAAGCGCGATCTCCACGCCTGAAACACCGCCGCCCTGACGGGAATGGCCGCCAAACTGCTTAATGCGATGGAACAGCTTTTCGACGTTTAAGGGATTTTCGCCGACAAGGCGGCTTTTGAGCATTTTGGCATAAGTGCCGCTTGCGGCATCTCGCACCTCACCGTAGCCGACGATCCCCGCATTGGTATAAATTTTAAGTAGGATCATGTGCTTTGGTAAGCCGTTGATATCCGCTACGCGCAGGTCTGTGATTTTTAATTCGGATGCTTTCATGTTCATAAATCTCCTGTTTTGTTTTTTCTCCTCCATTATAACGCTTCATCCCACACATTTCCTCAACTATCTTGACAAATTTACAAACTTTTTTGTGTTTTTAATTGACAAGCTGCCATAAGATAAGGTATCATAAAATCAGTATATTTCAAGGAGGGATCTTATGGCAGAGCTTGGTGTGCTGCAAGACGAAGGTGGTCTGCGCTTGCTCCGCATGTTTACCTCGAATGCTGCAGCGCGCACGCATGCATTTCGCGTGCATCATCATACCGAATATGAGCTGGGGCTTATTTTAAGTGGAGAAGGACGGTATCTTGCGGGCAAGGACAAGGCATACGAAATAAGATCGGGTGATGTGTTTTTTTATAAAAACAGTGAGCCGCACTGTATCACCGATATTGCCGAGCCCGGTATGTCGTTGCTGAACCTGCATATTTCCCCCATTTATTTTAAGCATCTCGGCGTGGGAGAGGCGGGCGATTTCGGCATTGACTTTATGCAAAAGACCTTTCCCTCAAACCGCCTCGGCGACTTTCTTTCTCCCGCCGACACGGAGACCGTTGAAGACGCCCTGCGGCAGATCGCCGCAGAGTTTACCGCCTCCGCCGAGGCACATGCTTTTATGATACAAAGCTGCTTAAATCGCGCACTGATCACGCTTTCCCGTGCGGCGCTTCCCACCTCCGCGCACCCGAGCGTGCACAGAAGCAATACCGAGCGCATCTTCGGTACGGCGGCATACATTGACAGACACTATACCGAGCCGCTTACCCTCTCGGAGCTCGCGCAGTCGGTCAGTCTTGAAAAAACCTATTTTTCTGCGCTTTTTAAGCGCGTGATCGGGCTTTCGCCCTGCGAATATATTACGGTAAAGCGCGTGGAGCGCGCCGTGTATCTGCTAAAATCCACCGATGACAGTGTGCTTGATATCGCCGTTTCCTGCGGCTTTAATAACACTGCAAATTTTAATAAGCTTTTTAAAAAATACGCGGGAACGGTTCCGAAAAGTATACGCCGCTACTGACCCCGCGGCAACAAAACCGTTTCGGCATATTGCACTATTGCATTCTCTTACTTTTTATGGTAAAATAAATATTATGACAGTATTATGCAATCGTTTTATTTTGTGAGGATGTAACATGGCAAAAAAGGTATTGAGTGTTATTTTGGCGCTGCTTCTGCTTGGCAGCACCATCCTGCTTGCGGCATGCGAGAAAACTCCACCTCCCGTTGACGAGCCCACTGACGACGATATCCTAAGTAGCGACAAGCCAACTCTATCCTTTACGCTGCTTGACGACGGCACCTACAGCGTATCAAAGGGTGGACTTGGATATGCAAATGAGATCGTGATCCCCGAAACCTATGAGGGAAAGCCCGTGACCAAGATCGCCGCGAGCGGCTTTTCGGGCGCGATCTGTGACAAGATCACCATTCCCGCCAGCATTACCGAGATCGGCGCAGGTGCCTTTTCGGGCTGCACCTCCATCACCACGATCGAGCTTCCCGCAGCGATCGAGGTCATTCCCACCAACGCATTTTCGGGATGCATTTACCTCGAGAGCTTCACGGTGCCCGCCAATGTCAAGGAGATTGGTGACAGCGCCTTTCAGGGCTGCACCTCGCTGACTACCTTCACCGTACCCGAGGGTGTAACGACGCTTGGGGCAAATGTCTTTTACAATTGCAAGAATATGAAAAGCATTTCTCTGCCATCGACACTGCGGAGTGTTGGCGCCATGGCATTTGCCGTTATCGGTGAGGATCCCGAGACCGAGCCGTACGAGCTTGAATATTATGAGCGCGGAGAGCTTGCATTTTACGAGCTTGACGGCGACCTCTACCTCGGAAACGAGCAGAACCCCCGCGTGGTGTTGATCAAAATGGGAAATGCCGAAAACACCTCCTACACGGTACACAGTGACACACGCGTGATCTACAATTACGCCTTCTACGACTCCGCACTGACCTCTGTCACCCTTCACGATAACATTGGCAACATCGGTGCGCGCGCATTCTATTCCGTAAGCTACCTAACAAGCATCCACATTCCCGACAGCGTCACAGTGATCGACGAGTATGCGTTTGCTTATTGCTCCCGTCTCATAACCGTGACCGGTATGAACAAGATCGTTACGATCGGCGATCAGGTATTCCGCAATTGCGGCAACCTGAAAAGCCTGAGCATCGGCAGCACACTTGAAACCATCGGTGTCAACGTTTTCAGCAACGCACCTGCACTGCAGCTGACGGTCGAGGGCAATATTTCCTATATCGGCAACAGCGAAAATCCGCATCTGATCCTACTCCGTGTCACCGATAAAACCCAGGAGTCCTACGAAATACACGAGGACACCAAAATCATTTATCAAAGTGCTTTCAGCTATTGCAATAATCTTTGGGAAATCGAGATCCCCAACAATGTATTCAAGATCGGGCATTATGCCTTTTACAGCTGCAAGGCGCTCGGCTCCATCACGCTCCCCGATAGCGTCACCGTGATCGAGGAATATGCCTTTTACGGCTGCTCGCGGCTCTCCTCGGCGGTGGTGCCCGACAGTGTGACCTACATTGGCACAAACACCTTTGGCAACTGCACAAATCTGACAACCATTACCCTGCCCTTCGTCGGTCAAACAGCGTCCGGTGCGGGCAGCAGGCTCTTTGGCTACATCTTCGGTGCAAGCTCGATCGCCCAGCACCCCACCCATGTACCCTCCAGCCTGAAAAATGTAATACTCACCAGCTGCACCACGATCGGTACCTCCGCATTCAGTGACTGCGAAAATATCGTCAGTATTACACTGCCAAGCACCCTGAAGGTAATAGAGCCCTCCGCGTTTTTCTTTGCCAAGGGATTAAAGCGCCTCTATATCAATGATATTGCCGCTTGGTGCAATGTGGATATTTCCGTCCACAACTCCTCGCCCATGGCAAACGGCGGCACACTTTATCTTAACGATAAAAAGGTAACCGATCTGGTCATTCCCGATACCGTAACAACGATCAAGCCTTACACCTTTTACGGCTGCACAAGCATTACCTCGCTGACGATGGGTGATTCCGTGACCGAAATCGGTGACGATGCCTTTGCCAATTGCACCGAGCTTGCTACCGTAACCATGGGGAACGGTGTAAAAATGATCAGAAGCTCGGCGTTTGAAAATTGCAAGAGCATGACCGAGCTCACGCTTTCCCAAACGCTGGAGGTTCTTGACAGCTCCGCCCTGCGCGGCTGTGTGCTGCTGGAAAGCGTGGTGCTCCCCAAGACACTGACCTTTATCGGCGACCACGCCTTTAAAAACTGCGATGCACTGAAAAGCGTGACCTTCAAGGGCAAATGGAATTGGTGCACTTCCGATAGCAGAACAGCAACCGATGGCGACACGATCCGAGTATGGTCCAAAAGCAAAAACGCAACCAATCTCACCGCGGACTATATGGAATACTACTGGATACGCAAATAACTCTTTCAAAAGAGGCAGCACAAGGAGTGCTGCCTCTTTATCCTTTTTCGTAACTTTTTTATCTATTATTGTATTGTTTTTTGGCATATATTGTGATATAATTATTATGATTAAAATACGGCATTGCCGAATTTACATAAGCAAGGAGAACACCTATGAACATTATTGTTTGCAAAAATTATGACGAAATGTCGCTGCGCGCGGCGCAAATGGTAGCGGCACAGATCAAGGAAAAGCCCGACTGTGTGCTGGGTCTTGCAACCGGCTCCACGCCCGAGGGGCTTTACGCCAGCCTTGTTGACATGTATAAGAAGGGCGATATCAGCTTTAAGAATGTAACCTCCGTCAACCTTGACGAATACTACCCCATTGACCCCGCAAACGATCAAAGCTACCGCTACTTTATGAACTACCATCTGTTTGACCATGTGGATATCGATAAGGCAAACACCAATGTGCCCGACGGCACCGTTGCCGATCCTGTGGCAGAGGGCAAGCGCTATGAGCAGCTGGTCGGCGATCTCGGCGGCATTGATCTGCAGATCCTCGGCATCGGCAGAAACGGTCACATCGGCTTTAACGAGCCCGACAGCAAGCTGATCCTCGATACCCACGTGACTGATCTGACCGAAAGCACCATTGAGGCAAATGCACGCTTCTTTGCAAGTGCAAACGACGTACCGCGTCAGGCACTCACCATGGGCATTGGCACGATCTTCAAGGCAAAGAAGGTTATCGTAATGGCATCGGGCGCCTCCAAAAAGGATGCCGTTTCCGCTATGCTTGAAAGGAATGTGGATACAGGCTTCCCCGCAACCATGCTCAACCTCCACCCCGACGTGACGCTGATCTGCACCGCGGACGTTTTGGACTAACATCTACATTTCCTCTTGATCAAAGAAAAGGAGTACTAAAATGATCAAATTCGGTACAGGCGGCTGGCGTGCCATCATCGGTGACGACTTTACCCGCGAAAATATTATGAAGGTTGCCATGGGCGTTTACAGGCTGATGGCAGAAAACAACAAGACCGACAAGCCTGTGGTGATCGGCTACGACCGCCGCTTTCTTTCCCCCGATGCGGCAAAATGGATCGCCGAGGTGCTTTGTGCCAACGGCATTACCGTATGGTTTATGAAGCGTTCTGCACCCACACCTCTTGTGATGTACAACGCAAAGGCGAAGGAGCTGCATTACAGCCTTGAGGTGACTGCCTCCCACAACCCCGCGGCATACAACGGCATCAAGCTTTTTGTGGAGGAGGGGCGTGATGCACCCCTTGAGGTGACCGAGCGCCTTGAGCAGCTGATCGCCGAGGGCACGGAGATCACCTCCATGCCCTTTGAGGAGGCTGAAAAGGCGGGGCTTGTGCAGTACCCCAAGGATCTCTTCAACGACTTTATCGACTCGATCATTTCCCGTCTCGACATGAGCGTGATCCGCGAAAAGGCACCCCGTATCCTCTTTAATCCGATGCACGGCTCGGGCACGTACCCCCTGATGGTCATTCTTTACACCGCGCGCTGCACGGTTGACCTGATGAACAGCAACAAGGATGCACACTTCGGCGGTCATATGCCCGCACCCGGCAGAAACAACCTCAACGATCTTGTCAACCGTGTGGTGAGCGAGGGCTATGACCTCGGCATTGCCGTGGACGGCGATGGTGACCGTCTCGGCATCATCGACAAGAACGGCAACTACATCGACGCCAATCAAATCCTTGTGATGCTCTATTATTACCTGCATGAGTACCGCGGCTGGAAGGGCCCTGTGGTCAGAAACCTTGCCTCCACCCATATGCTGGATGTTATGGCAAAATCCTTTGGCGAGGAATGCTACGAGGTTCCCGTGGGCTTTAAGTGGGTCTCCTCCAAGCTTGATGAGACCGACGCGGTGCTGGGCGGCGAGTCCTCCGGCGGTCTTACCGTGCGCGGACACATCTACGGCAAGGACTCGATCTATGCAGCATCTCTGTTTGTGGAAATGATCGCAGCGATCGGCAAGTCTCCCACGGAGATCTGGGCAGAGCTGACCGCCAAATACGGCGAATTTGAAATGGCAGAGGATAACCTGCGCTTCCGTCCCGAGGAGAAGGATCGCATCAATGATCTTTTGATGGTACAAAAGAAGGTGCCCGACTTTGGTAAGAAGATCGCAAAGCTTGGCTATGACGACGGCTTTAAGGTATACTTTGAGGATAATTCCTTCGTTATCTGCCGCTTCTCGGGCACCGAGCCCCTTCTGCGCATTTTTGCCGAAAGCACCAATGCCGCCAAGGCACGCGAGCTCATTGCATGCATGAAGGATTTTATTAACGTTTGATCAAAGTGAAAGGCAATGGGTGCCCGCACAGCTGTGCCGGGCACCCTACTTGAAATTATGGATACCCAAAAAATTGTTTCGGCTTTTGATTTTGCCACCGAGGTAAGATCGATCGACGAATGTAAGATCGGGCATATCAACAGCACCTTTTTCGTGGAGTGTGCCGACGGGCGCTATGTAGTGCAAAGGATAAACAAAAGCATTTTTAAAAATCCCGCCGAGATCATGGCAAATGTGGTGGGCGTGACCGACCACATCCGCGGTAAGCTGGCGCAGTCGGGCGGCGATGTGCAAAACGGCACATTGCAATTTGTAAAAAGCGGTGATCGCTATTATCATATCGATGAGGATGGCGAGCATTGGCGCGCATATCGCTTTGTGGATGGAAATTGTTATCAAATTTGTGACACGTGCGCGCTTTTTGAGCGCGTTGGCGCGGCATTTGGCAACTTCCAGAACCAGCTCGCCGATTACCCTGCCGCCACCCTTTACGAGGTTATTCCGAACTTTCACAACACCGCCGCGCGCTATGAGGCGTTTGAGGCGGTCGTTTCCGACGATATCCGCGAACGCGTGAAGAATTGTGCCGAGGAGATTGCCTTTATCCGTGCACGCAAGGATGCCTGCTCCTTTATTGTGGACGGCCTCGCAAGCAAAAAATTCCCCTTGCGCGTTACGCACAACGATACCAAGCTGAACAACGTGATCATGAATAAGGAAACGGGAGAAGGGCTTTGCGTGATCGACCTTGATACCGTAATGCCCGGCTCGCTGCTTTACGACTTTGGTGATGCTATCCGCTTTGGTGCCTCCAGTGCTGCCGAGGATGAGACAGATCTTGATAAGGTCTATATCAAAACCGAAATGTTTGAGGCGTTTACAAAGGGCTTTGTCACAAGCCTTACCGCGAGCATCACAAGGGAGGAGCTGCTTGCCCTGCCCGAGGCGGCGCGTGTGATCACGCTTGAGCAGGCGATCAGATTTCTTACCGATTATCTGCAAGGCGACACCTACTTCCGCATCCACCACGAGGGACACAATCTCGAGCGCGCACGTAATCAGATGAAGCTGGTTGCCGATCTTGAAAGCAAGATGCCGCTTCTTGATGCCGTGGTCAAGCAATACCTTTAAAAAATGCGCCGCCCGAGCGCGACTCACCCGGGCGGCCTTTAATTTTTGAAAAAGGGGTTTACAAATCCCCTTTTTTTGTGTATAATATATTAAGAATATCTGTGATCGGGAAAAGACCCGCAAAGCCGTGCAGAGAGTGTCGCCTTTGGCTGTGAGCGACATACGGAGGAGGGGGAGATGTGCACCCGTGAGATGCAGCGGTGATACGCTCGGGATACCGAGTATGAGCCGTTGCCGTTGCCCGCGTTAAGGGAGAACCGCAAGGGCGTAAGCCGATGCGGTGAGGGGAAGCTTTCCCAAAGCAGAGTGGAACCGCGGTTCTTGCCGCCTCTGTGCCGACAGGTACAGGGGGGCTTTTGTTTTATTACGCGTAATGAGAGGATTACAAGATGGATATTGATTACGAAAAAATTGCAGATGGCGCCGTAATGCTCGGCGACGCGCTCCGCAAGACCGCCAAGGATATTTACCGCGGCGGACGCGATCTTTTAAAAGAGATCCGCTATGATGTGGAGGCATTTCGACAGCGTGACCCTGCGGCGACGAGCGACGCGGAGATCCTGCTGCTCTACTCGGGCCTGCATGCGCGCACGGCACACCGCCTCTCGCACAAGCTTTACAAAAAGGGGCACACCTTTGCCGCGCGCATCGTGAGCCAAGGTGCAAGGCTTGTTACAGGCATTGAGATCCACCCCGGCGCCACGATCGGACGCGGCTTGGTGATAGACCACGGCGCGGGCGTTGTGATCGGCGAGACAGCCGAGATCGGTGACAACTGCACCATTTATCAGGGCGTAACGCTTGGTGGTACGGGCAAAAACGTAGGCAAGCGCCACCCCACCCTTGGCGACAACGTCATGATCGGTGCGGGCGCAAAGGTTTTGGGCCCCCTTACAATCGGCGATAATGCCAAGATCGCGGCAGGCGCGGTGGCACTTCACGATATTCCTGCCGACAGCACCGCCGTGGGCATGCCCGCGCGCGTGGTGAGCGTGGGCGGTGTGCGCATTGCCAACGATCTTGACCAGATCCACATCCCCGACCCCGTAAGGGAGGAGCTGAACGCATTGCGCGCCGAGAGCGATAAGCTACGCCGCCGCATTGTGAAGCTTGAAAAGGTAATGGCACCCGAAAAAGCGGAAAAGCCAGCCGCCAAAAGAACGGAAGCAACAAAAAAATCAACCAAGAAAACCAAAGCATAAGGAGTTTTTATGTATCTTTACAACACAGCAACCCATAAAAGAGAAGAATTTGTACCGAACGAGCCCGGCAAGGTCAGCATCTACACCTGCGGCCCCACCGTTTACCACTACGCGCACATCGGCAATCTGCGCACCTATATCATGGAGGATATCCTCGATCGCTACATGCGTTATCAGGGCTATGACGTAAAGCGCGTGATGAACATCACCGACGTCGGACACCT
>CAZOWH010000029.1:0-15818 GCA_964583425.1 uncultured Lachnospiraceae bacterium | reverse complement strand
GGCGACCCAAGGGGAAGGTGGTTTGGCTTTTCGCGTTAGCGAAAAGGGACCCCGCCGGGGAAGGCAAACGTAGTGCGGCGACCCAAGGGGAAGGTGGTTTGGCTTTTCGCGTTAGCGAAAAGGGACCAAAAGAATTTAAAATTCGCGAGAATTGCAACGCAATTCTCGCATGAAAAACGGCAAAGCCGTTCTTCAGATCTTTCCTTTCTCGCAAAGCGAGAATAGCACGCATGGGAGGGCAAACGCAGGACAGCACGGCAAAAATTATTCTACAAGCATTCGGCAAGCATAGGCGCGTATGCCTATGCTTTTGAGGTGTTCGGCGGCACGCGCCGCGCTCTGCTCATCGGCAAAAACACCGAAAACGGAGGGGCCGCTGCCGCTCATTTGCGCGGCGAGGGCGCCATGTGCCAAGAGCGCCTGCTTGATTGCCGAAACGGTGGGGCGCTGTGGCTCCACGACCTCCTCAAAACGGTTGAAAAATGCTGTAACGGTGGCGGAAAAATCGCCGTTTTTCAGAGCTTTGATCAGCGCGGAGGGCGTGCGGTCAGGGCAAAAGCTTTGATAATTTTGATAACATGCATCCAGTGCCGCAAATGCCCTTGGTGTAGACACGCCCTCACCGCCCATGGCGACCACAAGCGTGGCACTGAGATTGTTTTGTATGGGGGTCATCACATCACCGATCCCCTCGCAAAGGCAGGTGCCGCCGCGCACGCAAAAGGGCACGTCGGCGCCGATCCCCGCGCCGATCTCGGCAAGCCTTTCAATGGTAAAGCGATTGCCGTCAAGCATATTCAGCGCCCTGAGGGTAGCTGCCGCATCGGCAGAGCCGCCGCCCATGCCCGCCGCCATGGGGATGTGCTTTTCGAGTAAAATATTAACACCGAAGGGTGCGCCGCTTGCCGCAAAATACGCCCGTGCCGCGCGCACAATAAGATTGCTGTCATCGGCGGGAAGCACGCCGCCCGTATCAAGCATGATCTCCTCTCCCGCAGTCTTGGTAACGGTAAGAATATCGGAAAGCGAAACCGACTGCATGACGGTTACAACATCGTGATATCCACTTGGGCGCTTGCCGACCACATCAAGATACAGATTGACCTTGGCATAGGCCGGGATGGTTACAGTCATAGACTCCCTCTCTTTCTCAACAAATGGTTTTTTCGTTCTTTTCTCATAGCATTCACAAGTATAACACATTTCCCGCTTTTTTTCAATAACGTGACAAATATTTTCGAAAAGTACGCCTTTCGCCCTTGACGAAAAAAAGCAAAATGATTATAATAATATTAACAAGTTTTTATACATATTCCACCGATGGAGGGTTATGATGGTCGAACTGAACCAACAACAAAGCGAAAATCCGCGTCCCGAAAAGCCGAGGCGATCCCCGCGCAACCTGATCCTGTGGGTGCTGATCGGTATTTTGGCAGTGCTGATCCTCGCCAATCTTGATGCTATCCTCAAGCCGATCCAGACGCTAAATACGATCTTAGTGCCTATTGTGATCGGACTTGTGCTGGCATATCTTTGCAATCCCATTCTGCGCTTTTTTGAGATAAAGGTATTTTATAGGCTGAAGCGTACCGCGAACCGCGCGTTCTCGATGGTTTTGACCTACATTGTTGCGCTACTGATCATCGCAGGTGTTGTATGGCTGATTATTCCGCAGCTGATGGAAAGCATCAACGACTTCCGTGCAAACGGCATGTTTTATATCCACCGACTGATCGCTTCCCTCAACAGCATGATCTCCTCCCTTCCCTTTGACCTACCAGGCGACATCATCAGCCTTGAAAAGCTACTGACCTGGGCAATGAGCCTGATGGAGCAATACAGCTCGAGCCTTGTGGGCAGCATCGGTAACCTTGCCGGCAGTGCGATCACGCTGCTCAAAAATCTTTTGATCGGTGTTTTTGTATCGATCTATGTGCTCTTCTCCAAGGACAGGCTGAACGCAGGCTGTCGCCGCATATTCCACGCTCTCCTTTCGGAGCAAAACGAAAAGCTGATGCTCCGCTATGCAAGACAGGCAAACCGTAAGTTTGGCGGCTTTATCGTGGGCAAAATGGTGGATTCCATCATGGTGGGCGTCACCTGTGCGATCCTTTTCACCATTTTCAAGCTCCCGTATCCTATTTTGATCGCCGTGATCATTGGTATTACCGATTTTATCCCCTTTTTCGGCCCCTTCCTCGGTGCGATCCCCTCGGGCATTATCATTTTCATCACCGATCCTTCTAAGCTGATTTTGTTCGTGATCCTCATTTTGGTGGTACAGCAGATCGACGGCAATCTTTTGGCGCCTCTTATTCTCGGTGACCACACGGGGCTTACCTCGCTCGGCGTTTTGGTTGCCATTACCGTAATGGGCGGTCTGTTTGGCTTTGTTGGCATGCTGATCGGTGTACCGGTATTTGCCCTTATTATGACCATTCTTGACGACTACATCAAGCACCGTCTGCTACAAAAGGGCTCCCCGACCGATCTTTATTCCTATTACCCTGCAGATGCCTTCATCAAACCCTCCGACGAATCGGAGGCACATGGCGGCACCATCACACAAAAATTCCTGCGTTGGGTCACAGCTGTGGAGCCAGAAATGGAGCGCGAGGACTACAAGCCCAATCTCCTGCGCCGCGGCATCAATCTCTTCCGTCTTGGGTGCCTCAATATGGCAAAATTTTTCCGCCGTATCTTTTCCACCAAGCAGCTCCCCGAGGACCAACGCGGTTCTCACGCCTCTGCCGTTCGCAAGCGCGGCATGATGGCAGATCGCTCCTATCTGCGCGTTTTTCTGCTTTCGATCGTTACACTTGGCATTTATCCGCTTTATCTCATCGAGATCATAGCAGAAAACACCAACATTGCCTGCAGCCGTGACGGAAAGCGCACATGGGGCATCTTCCCCGTTTTAACGCTCGGGATCGTTACCCTTGGCATCTTCCCCATCATCTGGCACTGCATGCAGATCCAGCGCTATCGGAGCTTCTGTGAGAAAAACGGCGAGGAATGCCGCATCAGCATAAAGTTCTACCTTCTGTGGACGCTTCTCGGTGCCCCCATTCTGGTTGGTCCCTTCATTGCGTGGGCACGCTTCCTTTCCGCCTACAATCAGGTCTGCCGCATCTTCAACGAAACGCATACCTTTCCCGTCCCCAAGCACGTTTTGGCTGAGGAGGCGGCGGAGGGTGCTGCATACCTTGCAGCGAGAAGGGCTAAAAGAGCAGCGGAAAAGGCAGCCGCCGTCGGCTCGAATACCGTTTTGTTCGGCTCCTTTGAGGAGGAGGCTGTGAGCGACGAGCAGATCTCGGTATTTGAAGCAGCACCGACCGTTTCCCCCAATGCCTCCACCACCGACGATGCGATCGGTGAGGCTGAGGAAAACTGATCATTATTTCAAGAGCGAGCTTCGGTCGAAAGGCTTGGCTCGCTCTTGTTCATAGAAAAGTGAGGTAAAAATCATGTCAGAAAAGCAAAAGGGCGGTATTTCCGTCAACACGGAAAATATATTTCCCGTGATCAAAAAGTGGCTCTATTCCGAAAAGGATATTTTTTTGCGTGAGATCGTATCAAACGCAACCGATGCCATTACCAAGCTAAAGCGCCTGCAGTCGCTGGGGGAGGCCAAGGAACAGGCAGCACCCTTCCGCATTGATGTGCGCCTTGACAAGACGGCAAAAACGTTGACGGTTGAGGACAACGGCATTGGTATGACCGAGGAGGAGCTGCGCCAATACATTTGCTCGATTGCCCTTTCGGGTGCGGTGGACTTTATCAAAAAATATGAGGGCGAGGGTGAGGATGCTGCCAAAAACGGCATTATCGGTCACTTTGGCCTCGGATTTTACTCTGCCTTTATGGTCAGTGAAACTGTAGAGATCCACACGCGCTCTCACACGGGTGCACCTGCCGTGCATTGGGTCTGCTCTGCCGAGGGTGAATATGAGCTGGAGGCAAGCGACCGCGAGACTGTTGGTACCGAGGTCATTATGCATATCGAGAACGGTGAGCAGGAGTATCTGAACGCCGACAAGATCCGCGATATGCTGGCGAAATACTGTGCCTTTATGCCTGTTGAGATCTATTTTGATGATGGCAGTGAGAAAAAGGAGGATGCGACCGAAGCACCCGTAAACGACGTTTCACCACTGTGGCAAAAGCCCGTATCCGAGTGCACCGAGGAGGCGTACAAGGAGTTTTATCAAAAGGTATTTCACGACTACCGTGAGCCGCTGTTCCATATCCATATCAACGCCGACTATCCGCTGAATTTCAAGGGCATTCTCTACTTCCCGCGCATTGCCAATCAGTATGAGAGCATTGAGGGGCAGGTCAAGCTGTATTATAACCAAGTCTTTGTTGCAGACAACATCAAGGAGGTGATTCCCGAATACCTTTTGATGCTGAAGGGTGTGCTGGATTGTCCCGAGCTGCCCCTTAACGTGTCACGCAGCTATCTGCAGACCAACAGCTACGTGACGAAGGTCAGCGCGCATATCGTGAAGAAGGTAGCGGATAAGCTGGTATCGCTTTCGAAAAACGAGCGTGAGCGCTATGAAAAGGTATGGGATGACATCAAGACCTTTGTGGAATATGCCGCCATGCGCGATACGAAATTCCGTGACCGTGTAAAGGATCATTTGCTCCTGAAGCTGACCGACGGCACGCACAAAACGATCGATGAATATCTCGAGGCAGCAAAGGGAAAGCACGAAAACACCGTATACTACACCACGGACAAGGCGTTGCAGGCGCAATATGTTTCCCTTTTTGAGGCAAAGGGCATTGCCGTGGCAGAGTTTGACAGCCTGCTTGATACACAGTTTGCAGCCTCCGAGGAAACACACCGCGCAGGTGTAAAATTTCTGCGCGTGGATGCCGATCTTTCCGCCATCGGAGCAGGAAGCGAGGCGACGGAAAACAAGGCGCTTGCCGACCTCTTTGTAAAGGTCAGCGGCGATGAAAAGCTGACCGTAACCGAGGAGCGCTTTGCGGGCAGTGATGTACCCGCCGTGCTTAAGGTCAGCGAGGAGAGCCGCCGCATGGAGGACATGATGAAAATGTACCGCATGGCAAACGAGGGCGGCGAAGCCTTCTCCTTCCCGCTGGAGCAGTCTCTCATCCTCAATACCGATGCGGCGCTGATCAAAAAGCTTGACAAGATGCTGCAAAGCGGTAGCGAAAAGGCTAAAATGCTTGCCGCCTATATCTACCGTTTGGCAGTACTTTCACACCGTAAGCTGAGTGCAGATGAGATGGAAGCCTTTTTGAACGACAGCTATAAGCTGCTGCTTGACCTTGCCGAATGACCGTACCCGAGCACAATCCGCAGCGCGACACCGCGGCAGAGGCGGCGCTTGCAGCCGTAAAGGAAAACCTATTAGCATGGCACGGCGCTATGCTGAAGCCGCACGAGCTGGCACTGCTACAGATCGAGGGCGTGATAAACCGCTTTGCTAAGGCAGACCTTGGCGATGTGACACGCGATATGGGCGTTTTGCGCCTACTTGCAAACAACCTCTTGTCACAGGAGGAAGCCTCCTCGCCTCTCCTGCACACGCAACGCCTTTGCGAGCGTATTGCCTTCTGCCGCGCACTGCATGCGGCATGGCCCGCGCTGTTTGCCGAGGAGATGCAGGCACCGAGCGTGCAGAACGACATCGAGGATGCGCATGCGGTTGCCATACTGAACAGCCCGATCTTCAGCACTGCCATTACACGTTTTTCGGTGGTCTTGCCCGATGCCAAGCCGCTACTTTGCCAAAGCTTTACCGATATCTGCGAGGAGATTGCCGCGGGTAACGCCGCATTTGGCATACTGCCGCTGGAGGACAGTGTGGAGGGCAAGCTCTTTCGCCTTTATGAGCAGATCGAGCATTTTGAGCTGCATATTGCCTGTACCGCCGATATACCCCTGCAGGAGGATGGCAAGACCGTACGTGCGGCGCTCCTTTACAAGAGCAAGCCACCTGCGATCAAGCCCCAAGGCTCGCGCACGCTGGAATGTCTGTTATACGAGGAAAACGAGTTTTCTCTTTCCGACCTTTTAATGGTTGCGGGCGTTTTGGGGCTTTCCCTGCGGCGTATTGATTCCCTGCCCATCTCCTACCGTGAGGATGGCTTTGCCAAGCACCTTGTGCTTTGTGCCGACGGCGACCGAGTGGGGCAGCTTGCGGCGTATCTTGCCCTTTTCATGCCGCGAACCGTGATCACGGCAGATTATATCAATATTTGATGCTACAAGGAGTTTAAAATTGAAAAACATAGAATTTACACCGCGCGGGGTTTGCGCGCGGCGCATCAATATCGCGCTTGACGGTGACATCATCAAGGAGGTTACGTTTATGGGCGGGTGCGCGGGCAACACACAGGGTGTGGCTGCACTTGTTGCGGGTATGACCGCCACCGAGGCGATTGCACGTTTGGAGGGCATTCGTTGCGGATTCAAGAGCACCTCCTGCCCTGATCAGTTGGCAAAAGCGCTGCGTGCGGCAACAGAGAAAAAATAACGAGCCGGTTGCACCAAATTTCCGTCTTCCAATATTTTCGAACAATATTCCAATTTTACGTGCTCGTTTTTTTATTTTTAAAAGACGCGTTCTTGGCATTTTTCTACATTTATCAACAATATACAAAAATCCCGTTGCCGAGCTGCCCTAAAAGCGCAGATGGCAACGGGATCGTTTTTTTATTGTCGGACTTGCTCTTTTATTTCAAAACGCGTAAAAATTCAAGCACGGTACGATAAACGCGGGAGAAGGAGTCAAGCTCTATGGTCTCAACAGGGGTGTGCAGATTGTGAATATTACAGCCCACGGCAATTGCCTCAAGCCCCTCGACTGCGTTGGTAATGAGACCGGTTTCCAGACCCGCGTGGATGAGTGTAGGTCTGGGGGGCTTTCGCGTAATAAAGAGAAATGCGCTTTGCCACGTCTTTACAAGCGGTGCGTTCATATCGCTTTCCCAGCCGGGATAAATACCGTAATATGTCATACTGCCGCCGATGGACTTGGCAAGCGCATCCTGCTCTGCCTGCGATTCGAGCAGGCGGTATTCCTTGGCAGAGCGCGAAAAGAGCTCGGAGGTAATGCTATCCTCATGCGTGCGGAAATTGGCAAGGTTACGCGATGCCTCGGGCATGATAGGGGCTTCGCGGCGCATGTGTAAAATGCCGTTGGGAATGGTAAGCACCTGCATGATCTTATCGGTATCGGCATAGCCGAGCGTACGCGTGACCTGCACGCTCCTTACCGTTACAGACAGCTCTCTATCCTCCTCGGCACAAATAAAACTGCGGGCAAAGCGAGAAGCATTGGCAAGGAAGGCGTTTGCCGCCGTCATATCATCGGGGATCACCACCGCATCACAGTCGCGCGGAATGGCATTGGTCTTTTCTCCGCCCGTGATATTTGCAAGACGAAACGGTGTTGTCTCGCGCAGGGCGGTCAGGAGCTTGCCCATCAGGATATTAGCGTTTAGGCGCGCGCGATGAATATCCTCACCCGAGTGGCCGCCGCAAAGACCGCTAACCGAGATGGCAATGCCGCACGCCGCGATCGGCTCAAAGGTAACGGGAACGGTCAGCTTGGAGCGCAGTCCGCCGCAGCAGCCGACAATGACGGTATCCTCCTCGGAGGAATCAAGGTTGAGCATATATTTGGCGGTAAGCTGACTGTAATCAAATTTTCCCGCGCCCACAAGACCGATCTCCTCAGCAGAGGTAAAGAGGCACTCAAGTGGTGGATGGGAGAGTGTATTGTCGTCAAGCACGGCGAGCATGACAGCAACGCCAAAGCCGTCATCCGCGCCCAGCGTGGTGCCGTTTGCAAAGAGCAAATTCTCCGCGGTTTGCAGCTCAAGCCCCTCGGTGCTAAAGTCATGTTTGATATGCGGATGCTTTTCGGTAACCATATCGGTATGTGCCTGTAAAAGCACAGTTGGGTCATTTTCTCTGCCCGCTGCGGCAGGCTTTCTGATCAGAACATTATGCGCCGCATCGCGATAGCACCACAGCCCGCGGGCATTGGCAAATGCAATCAGGTAATCAGCTATTTTCTCCTCTTCAAGCGAGGCACGCGGAATCGCGGATATCTCCTCAAAAAACCGAAAGGGTGCGCGCGGTTCAAAATCATTGATCAAATATTTCATGGCAAGGTATCCTTTTTACATTATATATTAATGCCCGTGTAACCCTGGGGGCACACACGGGCATCAGATTTATTTTCCAAGACGCTCCAGCGCCAGTGCCGCGCCCTCGGCAGCGGCGGTATCGGCATTTGCGGCAACACGTGCACGCAAACCCATTACATCGGCTAACAGCTGATCCATGCCCGAAAGCACGGCGCCGCCCGTAAGGACAATGCCGCCCCTTGCAATATCAGCACGCATATCATCGCCCGTTTGCTCAACTACCGAAACAATGGCATCGAGAATGGCGGAAAGCGGATCGCGCAGGGCGCCCAGCATTTCTCTTGAGGAAAGCGTAACAACACGCGGCACCTTTGTATCTACAAATCTGCCCTTGACATCAAGCTTTTTTTCCTCATGCGTGGAGGAAAGCTCGGTGAGGCGTATTTTGATCTGCTCCGCGGTTCGTGCACCGACATAAAGCTTATGCTTTGAACGCATATAGCGGATAATGGCATTATCAAAATGCTTGCCGCCCGTTTGCACGGTAATGTGTGTCACCATATCGCCGATAAAGATCATTGCCGCCTCAGTGCGCGAGGCGCCGACATGCACCAGCATTTGTCCTGTGGGAGAGGCAAAATCAAAGCCTGCGCCCAATGCCGCACAAAGCGGTGCCTCCAAGAGATGCACGCGGGAGGCACCTGCCGCAAGCACGGCATCCTCCACTGCGTTTGACTGTGCCTCGGTAAGATCACACGGAATGGCGACCATCACCTGTGGGCGCAGGAGCGTGCGACCGATGGCACGGCGGAAAAAAATGCGTAAGATAGCCGAAAGCACATCAGCACTTTTTACCACGGGATCCCACACGGGCCAGCAAAGGCGCATTTTATCGGGGGAGTCGTTTACTGTTTGAATGGCGGCTTCGCCTGCTTCCACGACCTCATCGGTATCCACGTCTACTGCGGCAACCGTAGGCTCACGCAGCAAAACGCCATCATCCATTGAGCAAATGGTGGTCTGCGTGGTTCCGATATCAAGTCCGATACCCTTGCGAAACATGCAACCTCCCCCCTTTCTGATAACATTATTATATAATTATACAACATATGGCACAAAAAAGCAATGCCCGCGCCAAAATTTCCGCTCACTTTTGCATCTTTTTCTCTGTAAATGCTATGCTGACCGCAATTTTTTCGATGGCATCCAGTAAAGCGGCGCCAGCAGCCATGCCCGCGCCCGTGGTTACGACGTCATCCACCAGCAGCACGCGCAATCCCTTCACGCTCTTGGTAAGGGCAAAGGCACCCTGCAAGTTTTTGGCACGCGCGGAGCGGGATAGCTCCTTTTGCGGCACACCGTCACGCACACGCTTGAGAAGCGGCAGATAGGTAAAGCCAAGCTCTGATGCCAGCGCCCTTGCGAGCTCCTCGGCTTGATCAAAGCCCGCGCGGCGCCTATTACGCGTTTGGCGCGGCAAATGACAGACCACAGTCTCAAGCGGCTCGGCGGCACCGTTTTTTCGCCGTGTGCGCTCCGAAGCCTCAATAGCGGCACGCACACCCGGTGCAAGCTCAGCGGCAAGAAAGCGCACGGTGCGCACACTGAGATGATCCTTCAGCCTCAGCACAATGCGACGTGCGACGTTTTTGTCACCCTCACCACCGTACGGTGCAAGCTTCACATAGACCTCGATGCCCTTTTGCTTCATATTGGGCAAGGAGCAGCGGCAGGTGTCATAGGCAAGGAAGCAGGCGGGACATTGGCTTGCGATTTCCTGCCTCCAAGCGGCGGTGCAGGTGGGACACAGTACTGTCACCTCCCTCCCCGCGGAAGGGGCCTGCAGCTTGCCACAAGCTGCACAACGGGGTGGAAAAAGCAACTCTCGAAACAGCTTGAACGGAGGCTTCATTCCTGCTCACCGCCCACAAAAAGTCTTGCCGTAAGACCCGTGTAGCGCATGGTCTCTTTGTTGTTGGCAACCATTTTTTCCGCAATCTCGCGCTTACCGACCAGCACCACCATTTTTTGTGCTCTCGTAACGGCAGTATAGAAAAGGTTACGCGTGAGGAGCATGGGCGCGACATTGCAAAGCGGCAAAATGACCACAGGATATTCACTGCCCTGACTTTTATGCACCGTTACGGCATAAGCAAGCTCAAGCTCGTCAAGGCCCGTAAAATCGTAGATCACATGGCGGTCGTCAAATGCCACGGATAGACTCTTATTTTTTGGATTGATCTCCTCGATGATACCGATGTCTCCGTTAAAGACACCGCACCCCGTTTCCTCGCCCCGTTCCCACAGCAAATCGTAATTGTTGCGGATCTGCATCACACGGTCACCCTCACGGAACACCAGCTCACGCAGTGCGTGCTCGCGCTTGTGGGGTGCCGGCGGATTTAGCGTCATTTGCAGCAAACGGTTGAGATTTTCGGTGCCCGCCTCACCCTTTCTTGAGGGGCAGATCACCTGAATACCGCCAACAATTGCAGCACCGTAGGCACGCGGCAAGCGATTTTGGCAAAGATCCGCAACGGTGGCAGCGATCTCACGGTCAGACGTGCGCGCAAGATAGAAAAAGTCGTTATTTTTCACATCAAGCCGTGGCATTTCGCCGCGATTGATGGCGTGGGCATTGGTCACGATCAGGCTGTTTTGTGCCTGCCTGAAGATCTCGGTGAGCGCCACAGTCTCAAAGCGCGCCGAGGTAATGATATCGCGGAGCACGTTCCCCGCGCCAACCGAGGGCAGTTGATTGGCATCGCCCACCAAAATGAGGCGTGCCCCCGGCTTGATGGCGGCAAGAAGTGCGGCGGTAAGAGGGGCATCCAGCATGGAGCTCTCGTCCACGATGATCACATCCTCCTCAAGGCGGTTACGCTCGTTGCGCAAAAACTCGGCTTTTCGCCCCCCATTATAGTTCATTTCGAGCAAACGGTGCACGGTTTTCGCCTCATCGGAGGTTGCCTCCGAAAGGCGCTTGGCGGCACGTCCCGTAGGGGCGGAAAGTGCCACGCGCAGCCCCATGCTGTTAAAAATACGCAGCAGCGCGCGCACAACGGTGGTCTTGCCCGTGCCGGGACCACCCGTTAAGATCATGACACCGTTTTCAAGCGCGCCCGCGATTGCTTGCTTTTGAAGTGTGGCATAACCGATGCCGCCCATACGCTCCTCCCTTGCGATAAAGCCCGCCACATCTGTGTTTTCAATTGCCACACAGCTGCGATCGATCATGACCAGCCGCTCGGCAATACTGCGCTCGCAAAGATAGGAGGTGCGATCATAAACATATGTGGTATCGCCATGGCTTGTGCGTGTATGGATGCGACGCAGCTTTCCTTCCTTCACAAGCTCTGCCGCCGCCTCCTCCACACGCGGTACGGTGACATCCAGCAGCGCTGCGGTTGCCGCAAAAAGCATTTCCTGCGGCAGGCAGGTATGCCCATGCTGAGCGGCGTTGTAGGAAAGCGTGTAGAGAATGCCGCTTTTTACGCGTTCAATACCGTTTTTATCGATGCCAAGGCGTTCTGCCATCTGATCCGCCTTCTCAAAACCTATGCCCTCAATTTCCTCGCAGAGGGCATAAGGATTTGCCTTGGCGCGATCCACTGCCGCGGCGCCCCACGTGTTATAAATGCGCACCGTGAGGGTGGCACCGAAAAAGTCACGAAAAAACATCATGGCGGCACGCACGCCCGCCTGACGGCGAAATTCCTCACTGATCGCATCCGCGAGGCGACGGTTGATACCCTGCACCTGTGTGAGCCAATCGGGGTGATTTTCGATCACATCAAAGGTATCCTCACCGAAAAGATCCACGATCCTTTGCGCCTTCTTTGCACCCACGCCCTTGATAGCGCCCGAGGAAAGATAGCGAAGGATGGCGGCACTATCGGAGGGCAGGCGCTTTTCAAACTGCTGTACCGCAAACTGCCGACCGTATTTGGGATTATGTACCCACTTGCCCCATACGGTAAGCTCATCACCCTCTACTACATACGGCATTGTGCCGACGATGGTGACAAGCTCATTTTCCGCGGTACCGAAATCGAGGATCGCATAGCCGTTATCCTCGTTTGTGTAGATCACGCTTTCCACACTACCCGTCAGCTTTTCGCTATCGTCTGCGGGCATTTTTACTTCCTCCACAATTACGATCCTCCTTCCTCACATTTGGTAATACAGCATGCGGCACCGAGTGCTGTAAAGGTATCAATCAGCTCGGCGGCATTCTCAAGCCGCCCATCGATCACCACCACAACACGCCGTACGGCATAAACGAGACCACTTTCCCGCGCGCTGTACATCAGCCACTCGGCGTGCTCTAAGGCATCAGACTGATCGATCATCAATGCTGTAACGAGCTCCCCCGGTGCAAATATCCTTGCACAAAGCAACCGCACCGCCGCATAAAGACCAAACACGGCGAACAGCGAGATCAAGATCTCGGCAAAGATCACTGCCATGTGTCTCCCTCCCCTCGGGGCAAGTGCGCCCATGGAAAGTGTATGCAAAGCGATGCGGTGCGGTTATTCTTTAATTATTTCAGCAGATCTGCAGCAAGCTGGGGTGCCATATCGCGCTTTTCCCACGGAATATCAAGATCCTCTCTGCCCATATGCCCGTAAGCGGCAACCTGTGCATAGATGGGGCGACGCAGACCAAAGCGCTCGATAATAGCAGCAGGACGCGGGTCAAAGTGGCGCTCAACCGCCTCGGCGATCGCCGCCTCGGAAACCTTGCCCGTACCAAAGGTATCAATCATCACGGACACGGGGCGTGCCACACCAATGGCATATGCCACCTGTACCTCACACTTATCTGCAAGACCTGCGGCAACCACGTTTTTGGCAATATAGCGTGCCGCATAGCAAGCAGAGCGGTCCACCTTTGTGGGATCCTTGCCCGAGAAGGCACCGCCGCCGTGGCGCGCATAGCCGCCGTAGGTATCCACGATAATTTTACGACCCGTAAGACCCGTATCACCCGCAGGACCGCCTACCACAAAGCGCCCGGTGGGATTGACATAAATAATTGTTTTATCATCCAGCAGTTCAGCAGGAATAATGGGCTTAATGACGTGCTCGATCATATCGGCGCGGATCTGCTCAGCCGTTGCCTCCGGGGCGTGCTGGGTGGAGATGACCACCGTATCTACGCGAACGGGCTTGTCATCAACATACTCCACCGTCACCTGAGTCTTACCATCAGGACGCAGATAAGCGAGCGTGCCATCCTTGCGAACGGCGGTAAGGCGCAGCGCCAGCTTATGCGCAAGGGAGATCGGCAGGGGCATCAGCTCCGCAGTCTCATTGCAGGCATAACCAAACATCATGCCCTGGTCGCCCGCACCCGTATCGAGTGCATCTGCCATTTTGCCCTCCTTTGCCTCAAGCGCTTTGTCTACGCCCATGGCAATATCGGGAGATTGCTCGTGAATGGAATTCAGTACCGCACAGCTATCGCAGTCAAAGCCGTATTTAGCGCGATCATAACCGATCTCGCGCACCGTTTCGCGCACGATGGTGGGAATATCCACATATGCCTGCGTGGTGATCTCACCCATCACACACACCATACCCGTGGTGCAGAAGGTCTCGCACGCCACGCGGGACATCGGATCCTGACGGAGCATTTCGTCAAGAATAGAATCTGAAATTTTATCACAAATCTTATCGGGATGCCCCTCTGTGACCGATTCGGATGTAAACAGCATTCTTTTTTTACTCATATCACACCTCAACAAAAAATCCCTCGGCAACCGAGGGAGACAGTAGCATTTCTCATCTCTCGGGATTTAGCACCTTACTTGCAATCGATGATTGCGGCAGGTTGCTGTAGGTTCTGCGGGCCTGTCCCTCCCCTACTCTTGATGATATATCATTTTGCTTTAATAGTATAGCATAAACCCCTCGCTATTGCAAGGGGTTTTGTCGATATTCTTTAAAATCATGCAAAAATTTGAAATTCGGCGACCACGCCGTAAGAGGCAAGGGGCATGATCACACCTGCCAGCATTACACCAATGAGGCAGGACAAAAGTGCCTTCCAAAACTTCATATCAATGGTTGCTGCAACCAGTGTACCCGTCCACGCGCCTGTCATAGGCAGCGGGATCGCCACAAAGAGACAAACACCCCAAAAAGAGTATTTTTCGATCTTGGCGCGATTTTTTTCTGCCTTGCGCACCAGCCAATTGCCAAATTTGTTGAGAAAGCCTATGCGGCAGGTTGTAGTCCACGTGATGATCTTTTTGATAAACAAAAGAATAAAGGGCACGGGAATCATATTTCCGACCACAGCGCAAATATAATTGAGCCACCACGGCATGCCGAGTGCCGCACCGAGCGGGATCGCACCGCGCAGCTCGATAATGGGGATCATGGAACAGATCATCACACCAAAATGTGCGCCGAGCGTTTCGGTAAGAAAGGCCTCGATCGCTTCAATAATAGCGTGCATAAAAGTTCTCCTTTATTTTGAAATACCGAAGTCAAACACGCCGTCAAAAACCGTAAAGATCAGCACGAGAGAAACCACAATCAGCAAAATGGCGACCGCAGTAACGAGAACGGTAATGAGACGGCCTTTGGGCTTTGCGGGTACTGCACCCTTGTCAGCAGCGACAGCGGCTGCGTGACGCGGCAGGAAGCCTGCCTTGTGCAGTGCACGAGACATGGATTTGTACAGTAACAGCACGATGCCAACATTAACAATTGCCTTTAACAAATTAAACGGAAACAGAAGCGTGGGAATCATGCCGCGTACAGCATCAACCGTAACCCCCATATAATAGGGCGTAATAAAAAGATTGGCAAGCAGCATGACAGCCACCATCGACGCAGCGGCAGAGGCAAGCCCCACAATAGCGCCCCAAAGCGTTTTTTTGTATTTATAGATAAGCGATGCGGTCACCGAAAAGGAGACCGAACCGAGTATGTTCATAATGAGACCGTAGAAGCCGGTGTCACTGACGGTAAGCTCCAGCAGCGGCACGATAACAGAGATCAAAAGTGCTGCGACGGGACCGAAATAGAGCCCGCAGAGCGTGATAACGGCATCCTTTACATCAAGTGTGAGGAAGCCGACCTTAATGTGGATGACAAGCATGGCAACATATGCCATTGCGGTAAACATGGCGATGATCACCATGCGGCGGATCATTTCACCGCTTTTGGTACGATTTTTCATTACAATCTTCCTTTCTTTCTCGGAAGGCACAAAAGAAAATCCCGACGAGAAACACGTCGGGGTAGGCTATGTGCATCTTCTCTCATCCGGACTGTAGCACGCCTGATGGCGTGGTGGACCGTCGGCACAGGAATTTCACCTGTTCGGCTCGCGTAGGAGTTCGTGGGCTTTCACCACCGGTATGGAATTTCACCAATCCCCGAAAATATTGTTTTACATTTACAAGTAACTCCCGACCCAAACGGGTCGGGAGTTACTTTTATCGATGATCGATCGGATGATCAATTACTCGATGATCTTAGCAACAACGCCGGAACCAACGGTTCTGCCACCCTCACGGATAGCGAAACGCAGACCCTCCTCGCAAGCGATGGGGCTGATCAGCTCAACGGTCATATCAACGTTGTCACCGGGACGGCACATCTCAACGCCCTCAGGCAGAGCGATGGTACCGGTAACGTCGGTAGTTCTGAAGTAGAACTGAGGAC